>DATAFN010000304.1:0-11964 GCA_036257435.1 Actinomycetes bacterium | reverse complement strand
AAGACCGCGTACACGCCGTCACGGAGTCGGTGAGCGTCGCGCACCGCCGCCTCCGCCGCCGGCCCGCTCCCCCACGATTGGAGCGGCTCGACCGCCGACGCCGGAAACGCGCCCGCGTACACCGACCAGGCCAGCAGGTCGGCATAGCTGGCGAGGTAGTCGTGCTGCGCCGTCGGGCGCGCGTTGACCGTGTTCGCGAAGTCCAGGCACAGCGCGTTCCCGGCGAGCTCGAGCTGATCGAGGCCGTGCGCCGAAGAAGTCACTCCACCCTCCTTGTTACCAGCGTAACCACCTTGACCAGTAAGTGCCTCAACCCCGCTTGATCGGCGGACGCATGCTGATCTGGAGTGCGCGCTGGCCCAGCCGTGGATCACCGCCAATCCGGGACGCTCGGCGGTCCGGCGCGCGCCATTGACGGCGAGCGCTTTGGCTTCTATTTTTAGGAAACCTTCCTGTTAGTTCTGAGCGATCCGCGCTTGTCGCCGCGGCCAAGTACCAGGAGGAGTTCCATGCCTGCCAGGACCCGCCGGACCATCGCCTCAGTCGCCACTGCGCTGCTTGCGTTATCGGCGGCCGCCGGCACCGCCCAAGCCTCCCCCGGTCAGGCCGCCAGCCGGACCGGCGCGGCAGTCGCGCCCACCACCCGCGACTACGCGCAGGTCGGCTACTTCATCCAGTGGGGGATCTACGGCCGCAACTTCCTGGTCAAGAACCTGGATACCAGCGGCATCGCGGCCAAGCTCACCCACATCAACTACGCGTTCGGCAACGTGTCGGCGGACGGGCGCTGCTTCGAGGCCAACATCCCTGGCCAGGGTGACGCGTGGGCCGACTACCAGACCCGGTTCAGCGCCGAACAAACCGTGTCCGGGGTGGCGGACGAGTTCAGCCAGCCACTGGCCGGCAACTTCAACCAGCTCCGGCAGCTCAAGGCGAAGTACCCGCAACTGCGGGTGCACATGGCGCTCGGCGGCTGGACCTGGTCGAAGTACTTCTCGGACGCCGCGCTCACCGAGGAGTCGAGGCGGGCGTTCGTGAGTAGCTGCATCGACCTGTTCATCAAGGGTGACCTGCCGGTGCTCGGCGAGCCGCAGGGTGGCCCAGGCGTCGCCGCCGGCGTCTTCGACGGGTTCGACCTGGACTGGGAGTGGCCCGGCTCCGAGGGCAACGCCGGCAACATCATCCGACCGGAGGACAAGCAAAACTTCACGCTGCTGCTGGCCGAGTTCCGCCGCCAGCTCGACGCGTACGGTGCGCAGACCGGCAAGCACTACGGCCTCACCGCATTCCTCCCGGCGGCGCCGTCGAAGATCGACGCGGGCTTCGAGGTCGACCGGATCTTCGACTACCTCGACTTCGCCACCGTGCAGGGCTACGACTTCCACGGCACCTGGGAGGCCACGACCAACCACCAGTCCCAGCTGTTCTCGCCGCGCCGCGATCCGGAGCCGGCTCGGTTCAGCCTGGACCTCGCCGTCGGTACGCTGCTCGACCGCGGTGCCCCGGCTCCGAAGATCGTCATCGGCATCCCGTACTACGGCCGGGGCTGGACCGGCGTGCCGTCGACGAACCGGGGTCTGTATCAGCCGTCCACCGGACCCGCGGCGGGCACCTGGGAGGCCGGCGTCGACGACTACAAGGTCCTCAAGACCAAACCGGGCGTTCGCTTCCGCGATCTGGCGCATGGGGCCTACTGGTTCTACGACGGCTCCAACTGGTGGAGCTACGACGACCCGCTGACCGTGGCCCGCAAGGCGGCATACGTGAAGGTACGCGGGCTCGGCGGCACCATGGTTTGGTCCCTGGACGCGGACGATGCCACTGGCTCGCTGACCACGGCGATCCACGGGGTGCTTCGCTGACACCGGCGGTGGGCCGCCCAGCCGGCGGCCCACCTGTCAGTAGCCGGGCAGTTGCGGCGTCGAGCTGCTGCTGGCGGTGCCCGTGGTGAACGCCGCGTGCCAGGTGAACTTGGTCGAGCCGAACTGGTCGGTAACGCCATTACCGGTCAGCGCGCCCGGCTGCGAGTCGAGGGTGAACGTGTACAGCGGCTTGCCGTCGTAGGCAACCTGCATTCCGCCGCCCCCAGGCCTGGCCATCGTGCTGAGCATGCCGGGCACGCCGGCCGGGGCGGTGGGGGTGGTGCCGGCCGACACGGTCAGCGGCAGCCAAACCTGCGCACATCCGTCCACGCAGGCAATCTTGCTGGCGGTGTCCTGGTCGGTGAAGTACAGCGTCCGACCCGACGAGTCGACGAGCACGGCGCCGGAGCCGGCCGGCTTGGTCGAGACCGTCGTGCTGCTCGACCCACTGGCGGACGAGCCGTTCCCGTTCGATCCGCAGGCGGAGAGCAGAAGTAGTGCAATAGCGAGGCCGCCTACTCGGCGGGCGGCCGTTGTTGTCATTCCCATGGTGGGTACACACCTCCTACTCAGGGCAACGGGAACGGCCCGCGGCCGAGTTCACGGTGCGGCATCGATGGCGGGAAACCGCACGGCCGGCGGGCGTGCGGCGGTTCAGCCGACCAGCTTCGGCAGGACGTCGCGGCCGAACACCTCGATCCAGTCGAGCTGGTTGCGGCCGACGTTGTGCACGTAGATGCGGTCGATGCCGAGGTCGAGGTACTTCTGGAGCTCCGCGCGGTGTGCGTCCGGATCGCTGGAGATGAGCATCCGGCCGTCGAAATCCTCCGGCCGGACCAGCTTTGCCAGCTGCTCGAAGTCGGATGGCGACCGGATGTCCTGCTTGGCGAACTTCATGCCGCCGGTCGGCCACTGCTGCACCGCGTTGGCCAGCGCCTCCTCGTCGGTCGGCGCCCACGAAAGGTGCAGCTGCAGGATCCGCACCTGGCTGCCGAGCTGTCGCCCGACCTCGACCGCGCCGGCGTCGAACCTGGCCAGCAGGTCGGCCACCTTCTCCACGGGCGCACCGGGGGTGATGATGCCGTCCACCGATCGACCGGCGCGCTTGGCCGTCACCGGACCGGCGGTCGCCACGTAGATCGGCGGCGGGGTGTCCGGCAGGTCCCAGAGCCGGCAGGTCTCCAGCCGAAAGTGCGAGCCGCGATGCTTGACATCCTTACCGGTGAACAGTTTCTGGATGATCTCGATTGCTTCCCACATCCGCTCCAGCCGTTCGTACGGCTCCGGCCAGTAGCCACCGACGACGTGCTCGTTGAGCGCCTCGCCGGAGCCCAGCCCGAGCCAGTGCCGGTCCGGATACATCACCGCCAGCGTCGCCGAGGCATGCGCCACCACCGAGGGGTGGAACCGGAAGGATGGGCAGGTCACGCCCGGCCCGAGATCACCGGCGGTACGCTCGCCGAGAAGGGTGAGCACGTTCCACACGAACGAGGCGTGCCCCTGGGCCGGCACCCAGGGCTGGAAGTGATCGGCGACCATGGCCCCGGTGAACCCGGCTCGTTCCGCGGCCACCGTGTAGTCGGTGACCTCCAGCGCGCCGAACTGCTCCAACATCGCCGCGTAGCCGATGTGCGCGCGACCCATCCGATGCCTCCGGTGGTTGGCTCGCCGGGCGGTGCCACCCGGTCCAGTCCCTATGATCCCGCGCCAGCCCGGTACCCGTGCGGGAGGATGTACAGATGATCAAGGGCATCGACTGGATCCTCTGCCCGACCGACAGCTTCGGCGAGACCGTCGCGTTCGTGCGGGATGTGCTCGACCTGGCGCCGGGAGCCAGCGGTGTCCCGGTCACCGACCCGCAGTTCGTCCGCTACGCCCAGTTCACCCTGCCGGACCGGACCACGCTCGAGATCGTCGAGCCCACCGCGGCGGCTCGCCCGCACTACCTCGGTCCGGTGCTCTGCCTGACGGTGGATGACCTGGCCGGCGCCCGAGCCGAGCTCGCGCGCAAGGGCGCGGAGTTCGTGACGCCGGTCATCACGGCCGGCGACGGATGGGGTTGGACCTACCTGCGCGCTCCCGGCGGCCAGGTGTTCCAGCTCCAGGGACCGTGGTCAGCTCCCGGTTAGCGCAAACGCAGCATCAGGGCCGTTTCCGGCCGGCCATGACTGCAACCCGCGCGTCGAGCTCGTCCTGGTCGGCGACGAACCAGATCTGCTCGCCTCGGTTGGACTCGGCTACGAACGCCCGAAGCGCGGTGCTCGCCGTGGTGTAGGGGGCGATGTCGCCAACGATCACCAGCGGCATCTGGTAGGTCACGAACTTCTGCAGGATCTCCCCGGCGATCCGGCTCTCGAGGTCGAAGAAGCGGTCGGGGAATCGCGCGACCGGAATCACGATCAGATCGGCCCGTTGCTCGATCCCGATCGCGATCAGCTCGACCGCGTCTCGGTCGGTCTGCAGCTGCCGCCCGTCCGGCAGACAGATGAGCGCGGTCAGGCCATGGATACGGTCCAGTGTCTCGGTCATCGTCCGCCATCCTGCCCGACCGGCGTGAGCGGCGCCGTCGAGCGGCGACCGTTTTGTTCGGGATAGATCGGGAACTATGGGACGAACCTTGGGATATCGGACGAGCCGGAGGTGACGGTGCGGGACCGGATCGGCGCCGTCCTGCTAGCCACCGCGATCTTCGCATTGACCGGATGCGAAACCACGTATCTGTCCGTGCCGGTGCCGCCGAACGCATCCGAAGCGGCCCAGCAGCTCGATGCGCTGAACGTGGAACCGCAGCATTCGATGCGCGGCTACAGCCGGGAGCGGTTCGGCGGAGGCTGGCGGAACCAGGGCAATGACTGCAGCACCAGGGAGCTGGTGCTTCGCCGCGATGGCGAAGACGTGCGGACCGGTTCGAGCTGCAACCCCATCCGGGGCCGGTGGGGCAGCGCATACGACGAGCAGTCGCTGCACGATCCGGACGGCGTCGAAATCGACCACATGGTGCCGCTGGCCAACGCATGGCGATCCGGCGCCGACCAGTGGAACGACGCGCGCCGGGAGGCGTTCGCGAACGATCTGGTCAACCCGGAGCTGCTCGCGGTGTCCCGGTCGAGCAACCGCGCGAAGGGCGACCAGTCCCCCGACCAGTGGCGCCCGCCCAACACCCGATACTGGTGCACGTACGCGCGGTCGTGGATCACGGTGAAGTATGAATGGAACCTGTCGGTGACCAGGGCCGAGAGAGCGGCGTTGCGGGAGATGCTGGCGTTCTGCTAGCTGCGAGGAGGCGAGGCCGGATGCACTCGGTGTCCCATTTCACGCCCGGACCGGGCGGGGTGATGACCGACGAGGTCGGTGTGGTCACCGGCGAGCTGACGCTGGAGACCGCGCTCACCGGCGACGACACCAACGGCTCGCCTGGCACGAACGGCACGGACGCCGCCGATGGCCCGAGCGGAGCGAACGGTGCGAATCGGACCGCGCGGCTGCGGGTGCAGTACCGGGACGCGGACGAGTGGTACACCGTGACCGGCGGCTGCTTCGAGCTCGACCAGCCGTCCCGGGTCGAGGAGCTGCACCACGCGTCGGTCGAGCTGCTGACCAAGGGCGGCCAGGATGTCAGCGCGCTCGAACTTCCCGGCGTGATTCCGTGCGGCCGCTCTGGCTGACTACCGGCCCGGCCGGCGCGGAGCCACCACCCACATCGCCACGCTGATCCGCAGCCTGTTTGAGCGTCGGCCGCCCGGGCAGGTTCCGAGCCCGAGTTCCGCGGGAGAGGACGCCATGAACGAGTTCGCGCTTGACCTAGACAAGATCCGGGCGCAGGCCCGTTCGCACATCGAAGAGGGTCCGGTGACCGACGCGTACGGCACCGACGCCAACCGGGTGATCGATGTACTAAACGAGGTGCTGGCCACCGAGCTGGTCTGCGTGCTGCGCTACAAGCGGCACTACTACACCGCGCAGGGCATGCACGGTCCCACGGTCGCGGCGGAGTTCCTGGAGCACGCCAACGACGAGCAACGGCATGCCGACCTCGCCGCAGAGCGGATCACCCAGCTCGGCGGCGAACCGGATCTCAACCCGGCAGTGCTGGCCGAGCGCAGCCATACCGAGTACGTGCCCGGCAAGGATCTACCGGACATGATCCGGGAGGACCTGGTAGCCGAGCGGATCGCGATCGTCACCTACGCCGAGATCGCGCGCTGGCTTGGTGATGCCGACCCGACCACCCGGCGGCTGATGGAGCAGCTACTTGCCGAGGAAGAGGAGCACGCCGACGACCTGCGCAGCCTGCTGGCGCGGATCGAGGCCTAGCTCAGCCGGACAGGGCGGCGATGACCTCGTCGACGCCGGTGACCGTGCCCAGCCGGGTGAATATGTAGTCAACCGCGAACTTGTGCGCATCCGAGTCCAGGCCGGTCATCGCATCCTCGACGAACACCAGCCGGTAGCCGTGATCGGCGGCAGCCCGAGCAGTCGACTCAACGCCCATGTTGGTGGCGATGCCGCCCAGCACGATCGTCTTGATGCCGCGAGCCCCCAGCGCGGCGTTCAGGTTCGTTCCGTAAAACGCACCCCAGCTGCGCTTGACCACCTCGACGTCGCCGCGCTCGGCCACCGCAGGCACCAGCTCGCTACCGGGTGGCTGCTTGGCCACATTGGGGCGCTCGACCCGCACAGTTATCACCGGCGCGTACACCGCCCGGAACGCATCGGCCATCCGCAGGCACCCCGCCAGCACGGTGTCGCCGCTGTGCGGCGCGGTCTGCAGCCCGACGATGCGCGGCATCAGGTCGACGAGAACCAGAGCGGTTCGCTCGGGATCCAGCTTCACGGTGCTGGACATTACCAGCGATCAGGCTCGAAATCGGCTGATCAGGGCTGTTTCGGTAGTGGTGTCTCGGGCTCGGAAAGGTCGAGCTCCACGTCGACGTCGACCGCGTCCCGCACCCGGAGTGCACCGAGGAACGCCGTATACGGCTTGATCCCGTAGTCGGACTGCACGACCGTAGCCGTCGCCCGGTAGCGGCGCCCGCCGGCCTCGCCCGCGCCATCCACATCGCCCGCGCCGGCCACATCGCCCGCGCCGGCCACATCGCCGGCGCCAACCACCTCGAGCCGCAATGGCCGTGACCGGTCCCGGATCGTGAGCGTCCCGGTCACGGCGCCGCGCCATAGGGTTGCCCGGGTCTGGGACGGGTCCGGCTCGAATCCGGTCGCGACGAACCTTGCCTGCGGGTAGCGATCGGCTTGCAGCACCTTGGCCGCGGTCGTGACTATCTCGCGGCGATCGCGCTCGGTCAGCGGTTTGATCCCGCCGGTGCCCGCGACCACGACCAGCGAGCCGAGGTCGATCACGACGGCCAGCTCGGCCGGTCGCCGGTCGCCGCCCACGGTCAGCTCGCCGGACCAGCGCGCCACCTCGATGGTGAGGTCGTGGCCGGCCTGGGCCGCCAGGCCATGGCGAGACGTCCGGAGCAGCAGCCGGCCGCGATCGGGACCGAGCCGGTGGCGTCCAGCGGCAACTGCCATGGCTGCACCCTAGGGCTCGTATTAGATTGCCGTCATGGCCCTGTATGACATCCCGATCCGCACGCTCGACAACCGGCCGATGGCCCTGTCGGCGCTGGAAGGCCGGGCGGCACTGATCGTGAATGTCGCGTCGGAATGCGGGTTCACCCCGCAATACGCGGGCCTGGAACGGCTGCACGAGCGGTACCAGGACCGTGGCTTCACCGTGCTCGGGGTTCCGTGCAACCAGTTCGGCGGCCAGGAACCCGGCACCGCAGACGAGATCGCCACGTTCTGCTCGATCAACTACGGTGTCACGTTCCCGATCACCGAGAAGGTCGAGGTCAACGGTCCGGGCCGGCATCCGCTCTACCAGCTGCTCACCGGCACCGCGGACGGCAAGGGCGAGGCCGGGGACGTCAAGTGGAACTTCGAGAAGTTCGTGGTGTCCGCGGACGGGCTGGTGACCGCCCGGTTCCGGACCCGCACCGAGCCGGAGTCCGACCGAGTGGTTGGCGCGATCGAGGCCGTCCTCCCGAACTAACTCGCTCCACGCGCCTTTCGCCGTGATCGCCTGCCGATGCGGCGCTCTTGACACGGCGACCTCGATAGGTGAGCATCTAGTCACGTGATAACCTAGTCACCTAAGGAGGGTTGCCGTGCCACCCGCCTCTGATCTGGTCTGGAAGGCGCTGGCCGATCCCACCCGGCGCGCCATCCTCGATCTGCTGCGCGACCAGCCCCGAAGGACCGGCGACCTGACCGAGTCGTTCCCCGCGCTCACCCGGTTCGGGGTGATGAAGCACCTGGGCGTGCTCGAGCAGGCCGAGCTGGTCGTGGTCAGGCGGCGTGGCCGGGAGCGCTGGAACTACCTCAACGGCGTGCCGTTGCGCTCGGCGTACGAACGCTGGATGCGCCCCTACGCCGACCAATGGGCCGACAGCCTGTTGCGGCTCACCGACACCGTGGAACGACCCGAGAAGGGATCCGTCATGAGCACCTCCACCGCACTACCGCTGGCCACGCTCGACATCGCGCAGGAGACCCGGGTGGCCGCCCCGAGGGAGAAGGTATTCGACGCACTCTGCAAGATGGGTGACTGGTGGCCGCACCGGTTCCACGAGCAGTCCCAGGTCCACTTCGAGGCCACCGTGGGCGGCCGGTTCTGGGAGGAGTGGGCGGACGGCGGCGCGCTGTATGCGACTGTCGACCGGATTCGCCGGCCCGAACTGCTCGAGTGCACCGGACCGATGGGGATGTCCGGTCCGGTGCTCGGCGTGTTCACGCTTACCCTCGAAGAGGACGGCGAACAGACCGTCCTGAAGCTGACGCACCGGGCGTACGGCGACATCGACGAGGAAACCCGGATCGGCTACACCGAAGGCTGGGGCGCGATCGTCAACGTGCTGAACTCCTATCTGGGCCTGGCCGGCTAGCGGCCTATGCGGCGAGGCCTCGACTCCAGGCTGGTCGCCGGCGTCGCAGCCGGGATCGGGTTCGTCGCGCTGGGCCTGCTGGTCGGCACCGGATGGCCGGCGCTGATGGAGTTGGACGTCGCGCTCGACGGCGGGCTCCACCGGTTCGGCGCCGGCCATCCGGCCTGGGTAACCGCGATGTGGTGGCTCACGCAGCTCGGCTCGTTCTGGGTGGTCTGTGTGGTGACCGCCATAGCCGCCGTCACCTGCGTGTGGAGCGGCCGGTTCCGAGCCGCGGCGCTATGCGTGACGGTCGCGCTGCTGATCTCGCCGGCTACCGAGCTGATCAAGGGCCTGACCGAACGCCCGCGGCCAGCCGACCACTTCTGGACGGCCACCGGTTACGCGTTCCCCAGCGGACACGCCAGTAACGCAACCGCGGCCGCGGCGATCGTGCTGATCGCGTGCTGGCCACTGGTGCGCGATCGGCCACTTGGCGCCCGGATCGTGCTGGTCGGAGCGGTTGCCACGCTACCGCTGACGATCGGGCTTACCCGGCTCGCCGGCGGCGTGCACTGGCCGTCCGACGTGCTCGGCGGCTGGCTGCTCACCATCGCGGTGATAGCGCTGCTAGCCGCGATCAGCGACTGGGTAGTAGCACGTTCAAGCAGGTGACGCAGCCCTCGAGCTTCTCGAACTCGCTGATATCGACCACGATCGGATCCAGACCGAGCGAGGCGAGCTGCCCGGCAGTGCGCGGTGCCGAGGCCGCGATCAGCACTCGATTGTCGCCGAGCGGCACCACGTGGCAGCCGGCCTCCTCGTCGACCACCCGGACCGACCGGAACGCGGCCAGGTCGACCAGGTCCGCCCCCCGTTCGGCCAGCACCGTCCCGTCCGGCAGCGCGGTGACGGCGGACTTCAGGTGCAGGACGGGGCCGAGCGGTACCGGCACCACGGTGCGGCCCCGGTCGGCCAGATGCGCGCCCAGCTGGCGGATGCCCTCCGCATTGGTCCGGCCGCCGATCCCGACGTACACCGTCGAACCCACCTGCAGCACGTCACCGCCGTCCAAGGTGCCCGGCGCGTCGATCCGAACCACGGCCACGCCGGCGTCGATGACCGCCCGCTCGGTGCCGGCGACCTCGCCCCGCCGCTGCGGCGCACCAGACCGGGTGAGCACGGCCAAGCCGTCGCAGTAGACGACGGTGTCCTCGACGAACACTGAGTCCGGGTGGTCATCCGCGACCGCGACCTCCCGGACCGTCCAACCGGACTCGGCCAGCGCCTGCCGGTATCCCTCGTGCTGGGACCTGGCCAGCGCAAGGTCGACCGGCACCCGCACCAGGTAAGTGAGCAGTCCGTCGGCCAGCCGGCTGCTCGGCTGCCTGACCAGCGCCGTCCCATACCCCATCGCTCCTCCCAGCCGGGTCATCGGTCGGGACGCCGCAGACCGGCCGCCGGAGCCTGGTCGCGGGTCCGGGCGCCGCCGGAGCCCGGTCAGCCGCCGGCCTCGGTCCGCTTGACCAGCACCTCCTGGGAGAACCCGCCGGATGTCTGCGCGGTGAGGATCGGCCCGACATCTTTGGCGTAGAACTTGTACTCCACCAGATCCGGCTCGAGCGGCGTGGTGTCCCTGGTCATCAGCAGGTCATGGAACGACCCGAACGGCACCTTAGCGAACTCCTCCAGCGACAGCACGGCACCGTTGTCCTCCGCCTTGCCCTGGTAGTACTCCTGCCGGTAGGCCATGCCGGGTAGCGGCTGGGCCGGGATGATGACGCCGGCCTGTGCACCGTCGACGCCGGTCTCCCAGGAGCCGGCGGTGGTCTTGAGCTTGCCGTTCTCGAACTCCTTGGTGTCCTCGCCCAGATACCAGATGTTGCCGGCCGCATCCTGCGCGTACCAGTCGAACGTGTCCTCGACGACCTGACCGCCCTCCGACACCACGTCATGGATGACCCTGGCCTCGATGCCGGCAACCATCTTGGTCTGGTCGGTCACCGTGACCTTGGTGCGCAGCTTGGTGCCGTCGGCATCGGTCTCCGTGTACACCCAGGTCGTGCCCGGAACCATCGGCCAGTACGGGTTGTCGATCTCGGTGGTGAACGCGGCCGGGTCGAGCTGGACCGGCTGGCTGCCCTGCGGGAGCGCGCTGGCCCCGGCGGCCGATCCGGTCGGCGTCCCGGTCCCGGACGCCGTCCTGGTCGGCGTCGCGGGCGCGGCCCGCGGACTCGAGCTGTCCGAGCAGGCGGCCAGGCCAACCAGCACGGCCACCGCCAGCACGCTCGCGATCAATGCTCTGTGGTGCCGGTAACGCCTGCTCACGAGGACCTCCTCGACTCGGCACGCGGTCGAGGCGATCGTGGCCGAGGTGCGCTGAGCGCCACCTGAATGATCGTGCGGCTACCAGCGCCGGCGCGGATCCGGCTCGCCGACCAGGGTGAGAATCATCAGCATCCCGGGGTATCGGCGCAGCACGGCGGACCACCCGACGAGCCAGAGCTGGTACGCGATGAGCCCGGCCAGCGCGGCGACTGCGAGCTGCTCGGTATCGGTGAGCGGGCTGTCGGTCGCGAGCACGGTGCCCACCGTGACGGCGAACGCGGACGTGCCGGCCGCCGCCGACCCGATCAATAACCGGATCCGGAACACGGCGCGGCGCAGCCGCGCTGCCTGTCGTGCGCTGAGCTCGCTCATCACCGCCCCCAGCGATGCCACCGGCTCCTACTTGACTCCAGCGGCACGACTGTAAGTCGTGAAACCGGGATAGTCACCGTACTTTACGGAAACAATGACCGAACGGCGTAATGCCGACTCCGAGTTGGACCGGTCGTAGAGGCGCCCAGGCGGCGTCCCCCGGCCTCTGTTCCAGGGTTGTGGTGATGACAAGAATGGCCCGATGACCCGGCCGAACCCTGATGCGGTGGACCCCGCAACCGCGGTGGTGAGCACCGCGGCCGCGGTCGGCGCGGCGGACCGGGCGGCCCAGCTCGCCGGGGTGCGGATCGAAGAGCTGGCGAGCATGGCGGAGATGCGGCAGGCGCAACGCCTGGCGGCCGAGATCTGGGGCTCGGCCGTGGACAGCCCGCCGATCACGGCCGAGCTGGGCCGGGCCATTGGGCACGCCGGCGGCTACCTCAGCGGCGCCTGGCAGGCCGATCCCGCGAGCACCG
>DATAFN010000303.1:0-6299 GCA_036257435.1 Actinomycetes bacterium | reverse complement strand
TACTTCGCCGGCCGGCTGACCAGGTTCACCGCACGGGTCGACCTGCGGCTGGCAAGCGAGTTCGGCCGGCGCGTGCTGACCGCGCTCGGTGGGATCGGCTACGGCACGACCACCACGTACGGCACGCTGGCGAGCCGGCTCGGCCGGCCGTCCGCGGCCCGTGCGGTCGGCCACGCGCTCGGCGCGAACCCGGTTTGCGTGATCGTCCCGTGCCACCGGGTGGTCGGCGCCGACGGCAGGTTGACCGGGTACGCCGGCGGGGTCGAGGCCAAGCAGCTGCTGCTCAACCTGGAAGGACAGCGGGCCGGCTAATCGGGCGCCGAATCGAGGCGGCCTAACCCGGCGCTGCGTCAGGCCAGCTCTGGTGGCGCCGGGTCCGGTCGGCTCTGCGGGCGCCGGGCCAGACCGCCGACCACCAGGGTGAGCACGGCGGCGGTCAGGAACGACGCCGCCGAGGCGCCGATCCAAGCCGGCGGGGTGAAGCTGATCGCATCCCGGACCCGGGCGACCAGGACGTCCACGCCGGCCACCGTGCTCGGGTTGAACAGCTCGTACACCAGGAATCCGGCCAGCCAGGGCACGAGCAGTCCCCAGCGCATCCGGCTACCCGGGCCGAGCTCCCAGCGTCGCCGGCTGACCAGGAAGTAGTCGGTGATCACAACCGCGAACAGCGGGACGAAGAACGCTCCGATGAGGTAGAGGAAGTTCTGGTAGGCGGCCAGATCGATAACGAACGCGAGGCCGGTGGCGAGTGCGCCGATCACTACCGCAAGCACCCGCCGATCGATCCTGGCCAGCATGTTCTGGGTCGACATGGTCGTCGAGTAGATGTTCGCGAACGCCTCGTCGACCTCGTCCACCAGCAGGATCACCAGTGCGACCGCGCCGGCCGGCAGGGCCAGTAGCGCGCCGGTTGGATCGGCCGCGAAGTCGTGGATCGCGAAGAACGCGAACAGCCCCAGCCCGACGAAGGCGACGGCGGCGGCGCCGTAGCCGAGCGCAGCACCGGCGAACGCGGCCCGGCCCGACCGGGAATGCCGGCTGTAGTCGCCGGCCAGCGGAGCGAACGAGATCACAATCGCGATCACTACGTCGACCGACAGCCAGAATCCGGACCACGAGCCGGCTTGGGTACCGACCATCGGTTGCCGCAGCACCTGCCAGTAGAGGTAGACCGAGGCTGCGATCACCACCCAGACCGCGTACTTGCGTAGCGTGCGCACCGAACCGAGCGGGCGCACCGCCATCGTGGTCGCGAACAGTCCCGCCAGCACGATGTACAGCGGCTTGAGCGACTCGGTGGTGACCGCCGCAGCCGCGGTAGCGATAACCACGATCTCGACGGTGGCCCAGCCGATGTTCTGCAGGATGTTCAGCGTGGCCGGCAGGTAGGAGCCGCGCCGGCCGAACAGGCCGCGCATGTTGGCCATAGCCGGCGCGCCGGTATGCGCGGCCGGCACCGCCGCCGCGCCCAGCACCAGGCCACCGAGGATCACTCCGACGATCAGCGCGGTCCAGGCCGCCGCCAGCGTCAGCTGACCGCCCGGAGTGCTGATCACGTAAACCGCGGTAATCGGTCCGAACAGGCTGATACCGAGGTTCCCCCAGAGCGCAAGCTGGTCACGGAACGTCAGCGGTTTAGGTGGAGCGAAGTCGAGCACGAGTGGCGCTTCGACTCCGGAACGATGGGTCGCACGTTCGACGGTCGCCGTCATGGCGAACTCCCTACGCCGGCATTACCCGGTCAGGTTCAGGCGGTCGGCGGCGCCTCAGCCGCCCTCTCAGCCCGGTGACCCGAGCTCCCGCGATATGGATCTTTCGGTGCGTTTGTCAGGATAACCGGGACCGCTCGCTCACACGAGGGACCCTGACCGTGAGTGACCTGATCTGCCCGACATGCCACGGCATGATGCGCATTCCTGGGGAACTGTTCGACTGACCGCCCGCCTCTCGGGTTCTCTGCGGCAATCTAGGTTCGGTGCTAGAGCGCCGTAGAGAACCCGAGAGGTCGGCCTCAGGCCGACCTCGCTGCGTGATCCGGCATCGATCCCTCTGCGCTCTGCTCACTTGGCCCGCGGCCGTGGACGACCCGATCTCCCCTTGACACCGGCTCGTCCGTATCCTGGTCAACCGCGGGCCGCTCACCGGCCGGCGCGTTACGGGCCGCCCACTCCTGAAGCCGGGCGAGCAGCACGGCCTCGAAGCGAGCGATCTCCCGCCACATCGCGGTGTGGTTGCCCGATTCGAACACCGCCGGATCGAGACCGTCATCGGCTAGCCAGTCGACAACGTCTGGCATTCTCCCACCTCCGACTCGAACGGATGTTCGAACTCTATCGACAACCCCCGACAGAGCGCGAGTGGCTTCTTGACATCCGGCACGGATCCAATGCGGTTCCGGTTCGTGATCAGAACGCCTTGTCCCAAGTTTTTCGATCGCGACGTCGCCTGTTCCGGCTGCCGGCCACGGATCAGATCGGCTGACTGCGCAGGAAATGCCCGAAATGGGGCACGGTGAAGGCGATCGAGCCGCGCTCCACCGCGTACACCAGACCTTTCTTGATGAGGCTGTCGCGAGCGGGCGACAGCGAAGACGGCCGCCGGCCCAGCACGTCCGCGACCTGGGCCGTGGACACCGGGCCGTCGCCGATGCCGGCCATGGCCCGCATGTACTCGCGCTCGGCCGGCGTGGCCCGTTCGTATCGGGACCCGAAGAACCCGACCGCGAGCTCTGCTTCGGCTTGCGGCGCGGCCATCTTCACGTCCTGCGCGCCGATTGGGTTGGCCGCGGCCATATCCCACGTGACCTTGCCGTACGCCTGGACGAAGTACGGATAGCCGCCGGCCGCGGCGTACAGCTCGTCCAGCGCGACACGGTCGAACATGACGCCCTCGCGGGCCGCCGGCGCGGTCAGCGCCAGGTCGGCCGCGGTGCGATCGAGCCGGTCGATACGCAAGTAGTGAAACAGCCGCTCGGAGTAGCTCTTGCTCGAGGACAATAGCGAGGGCAGGTGCGGCAACCCGGCCCCGACCACGATCAACGGCAGGCCCAGTTGGGCGAGCTCGTGGCAGGCCGCACAGAGGGCAGATAGATCCGCCGAGGACAGGTCCTGCATCTCGTCGACGAACAGGGCCAGTCCAACTCCTAGATCAGCGGCGACCTGTGCGGCGTCCACGAACAACTCGGTGAGATCGATCTCGATGTCGCCGCTGTCGGCGCGGCCCCGGCTGGCCGGCACGTCGATCGCCGGCTGCCAGCGCTGGGCGCCTTTCGATCCACCGGCATCCCGCTGGCCGAACGCCTTGAGCACCCCCAGGAACGCGTCGACGTGCGCCGGGTCCCGGTGTCGGGGGACGAGCTCGCGCACCGCCATGTGCAGGGCCGCCGCGACCGGCCGCCGGATCGACTGGTCCGGCCTGGCCTCGATCTTGCCCGTCCCCCACAGCCTGGTCATCGCCTGCGACCGCATGGAGTTGAGCAGCACGGTCTTGCCGACGCCGCGCAGTCCGGTCAACACCAGCGAGCGCTCAGGCCGCGATCTGGCGACCCGTTCCAGCAGGATGTCGAATTGGGCCAACTCCCGAGCCCGGCCGGCTAGCTCGGGCGGGCGCTGACCGGCGCCTGGGGCATACGGGTTCCGGATCGGGTCCACGATCTTCGACTGTATGGCCTTGTATTGGCCGTTCCGTAGATTGGCGTAGAAAGCCCCATCCCGCGTGTCGCGCTCGGTGCCAAACCCGTGCCCAACTGGCGATGCTCCCGTTGGTGGCGAGCCCGAGAAACGTCAGGCGGCTGGAACCCGGTCGGGCTCGGGCGCCCGGGCCGGGCGCAAGCGCGCCGGCAGCAATCTGGCCGGCAGCCGGATCCGCTGCTCGGCAACCGCGATCCCGAGCACAACGATGGCGCCGCCGACGAAGTGGTACCAGGCCACCCGCTCGTCCAGGATCAGCACGCCCAGCGCCACCGCGACCAGCGGGATCAGGTACGTCACGGTGGACGCGCGGGTCGCCCCTACGTTGCTCAGCAACCCGAAGAACAGCAGGTATGCGACGCCGGTGCCGAACACTCCCAACGCGCCGACAGATAGCACCACCGGCCAGGTCAGATGCACCGGCTGCCAGCCGATCCCACCGGCCATGACCGCGCTCCACATGGCCGCACCGATCGACATGCCGAACGCGGCCGGCAGCGGACCGATCCCGTACCGCGGCAGGTTGCGCCGGTTGTAGATCAGCGACACACCGTAGGCCGCACCCGCGGCCAGGCACGCCAGTTGCCCGAGCAGGTTGCCGCTGCCCACCCCCTGCCACGGCGCCAGCACGGTGATCACGCCGACAAAGCCCAGCACCAGACCACCGAGCCGGGCCGGGGTGATCCGCTCCTCGGCGAGCAGGAGCAGTGCGAGCAGCATCGTCCACAGCGGGGTGGTCGCGTTGTAGATCCCGGCGAGCCCGGACGAGACGCCGTTGTCTTCGGCCCAGACAAACAGGAAGAACGGGATCGCCGTGCCGATCGCGCCGAGTACGAGCAGGTGCACCCAGGCCCACCGCTCGCGCGGCATCCGGACGCCGCGGACCCGGAGCACGAACCACAGCACGCCGGCGCCGAGCAAAGTACGGATCAGCACGATCTGGATGTCCGACAGGCCCTCGAGCGCCACCTTCATGAACAGGAAACTCGAGCCCCAGATCAGCGCCACCCCGATCAACCGGGCCAGATCGGCGCGGCTCATCGGGGTGTTCATGTCATGACTCTACGGCCGATAGCTCCTGACGCATCGGCCCGGCCGGCGGCCTGTCAGAGAACCGTGGCAGGTTGGCCGGTTTCGCTCACCATCGGCCGGCCGTCGGCCTCCCACGCGGCCATCCCGCCGTCCAGGTTGACCGCGTCGTAGCCCTGCTGGACCAGGTACGCGGTCACTTGAGCAGACCGCGCGCCGACCCGGCACACGCAGACCACCGGCTGCTCCGTGGGGATCTCCGGCAGCCGTGCGATCACCTCGCCGATCGGTACATGCAGTGCGCCGGCGGCGTGGCCGGCGGCCCACTCGTCCGGCTCGCGAACGTCGAGGAGGAACGCGTCCTCGGCTACCTCGGACGGTCGAACACTGGGCACCGATGGGGGAAACATCCCGCTATTCTCCCCGCTACCGCAGCAGCCGCGACAACCGGCGGTCGGCCAGCACCTGGCCGCCGGTCTGGCAGGTCGGGCAGTACTGCAGTGCCGAGTCCGCGAACGAGACCTCGCGCACGGTGTCCCCGCAAACCGGGCATGGCCGGCCCGTCCGGCCGTGTACCCGCAGGCCCACCTTCTTCTCCGCCTTGAGATCGCCGGCGGCGAGACCGCGGGAGCGCTCGATCGCATCGCTGAGCGTCTCGATGATGGCGGCATGCAGCCGACCCCGTTCCTCGGCGCTGAGGTTCACCGCCGGCTTGAACGGCGACAGCTTGGCCACATGCAGGACCTCGTCGGAGTACGCGTTGCCGATCCCGGCGATCACCGACTGGTCCCGTAGGACGCCCTTGAGCTGCGCCCGGCCGGCATCGTCGAGCAACCGGTCAAGCGCCTGCGGGGTGAAGTCCGGGCCAAGCGGATCGGGGCCGAGCCGGGCGATCCCCGGCACCTCGGCCGGATCGCGTACGCAGTAGACGGCAAGCCGTTTCTGGGTGCCGGCCTCGGTGAGATCGAACCCGCTGCCGTCGTCCAAGTGCACGCGCAGCGCAAGCGGCCCCTTGCCCGGTCGCGGTGGCGTGGTGGACAGCGAGTCACTCCAGCGCAGCCAGCCGGCTCTGGCCAGATGCATGATCAGGTGCAGGCCGTCGCAGTCCAGATCGAGGAACTTGCCGTGCCGGGCGACCGAGGTCACGGTCAGCCCGCCGAGCGCGGACAGCGGCGGGTCGTAGGTCTTGAGCACGCTGATCGCGGCCACGTCCACGCGAGCGATCGCGTGGCCAACCGCACGCGCGGTCAGGAAATCGGTTAGGGCAGCAACTTCGGGCAGTTCAGGCACAAAGCCAAGTGTGCCCAGAGACGACCCTGCGTGTCAGACTGACAGCGTGTCGGGCGTGCAGTGGCTCAGCGACCAGGAGCAGCGGCACTGGCGCGCCTACCTGGAAGTGACCACACGCTTGTTCGACCGGGTCAACCGAGATCTGCAGGAGTCCCACAACCTCTCGCTCGCGGACTACGAGAGTCTGGCCAGGCTCGCCGAGGCGCCCGGTCGGCGGCTGCGGATGACCACCCTGGCCGAGCACACCCACTCGTCCAAGAGCCGGCTCTCGCACGCGGTAACTCGACT
>DATAFN010000287.1:0-10597 GCA_036257435.1 Actinomycetes bacterium | reverse complement strand
GATCGTTTCCAGCTCGGTGCGGTCGGCGGACGCGTAGTCCTCGGCGGTGCGGTACTTCGCGAACACTGTCGGGGTGACCATGTTCACCCGTACGTCGGTGGTCTGTGCCGAGAGGATCGTCGCGACCAGCAACTCCAGCGGGTTGGCGAAGTCGAGCTCACAGTGCGCGTCCGGATAGAACTGAGCAAGCTCACGGTTGATGCGCCGGGCCCGCCGGACCAGCGCGACCCGCGACTCATCTGCAAACGACTTGCGTGGCACCCGGACAGCGTAGGCCGTGTCACCTAGGTCTTGACGGATGCAGCGGGTGACCCATGCGCAACGACGATCGATACAGGAGACTGTGCCTACGGAGTTACGACAGCGCGCCGGACCGGGGAGGTGGCGTGGGCATCGACGAGGTGCTCGGGAAGGCGCCGCTGTTCGCCGCCCTGGACGATGACGACATCGCGTCGCTTCGCGCCAACACCAGGGAGGTCCGGGTGAAGCGCGGCGAGGTGATCTTTAACGAGGGCGACTCCGGCGATGAGTTGTTCATGGTGGTCCGCGGCAAGGTCAAGATGGGCCGGACCGCGGAGGACGGCCGGGAGAGCCTGCTCGCGCTGCTTGGTCCGGGCGACACGTTCGGCGAGGTCGGGTTGTTCGATCCCGGCCCCCGCGCAGCCACAGCGACCGCGGTTACCGACGGCAGCATGCTCTCTATCGACAACAACCACCTGCGGGGCTGGCTGCTCGGCCGGCCCAGAGTTGCCGAGGCCCTGCTGCAGCAGGTGGCCCGGCGGCTGCGGACCGGCGCGGAGGCCATGGCCGACCTGGTCTTCCTTGACGTACCGGGCCGGGTAGCCAA
Organism: Actinomycetes bacterium; assembly: GCA_036257435.1. Taxonomy (GTDB): domain Bacteria; phylum Actinomycetota; class Actinomycetes; order JAKEEW01; family JAKEEW01; genus DATAFN01. Next base: position 9,750 of record DATAFN010000287.1, on the reverse strand, counting down.
GGCCCTGCTCGACCTGTCCTCCCGATTCGGCATGGCCGCGGCCGGCGGTGGCATTTACGTCGCGCACGACCTCACCCAGGAGGAGCTGGCCCAGCTCGTCGGGGCGTCCCGGGAGACCGTGAACAAGGCCCTGGCCGACTTCGTCAATCGCGGCTGGATTCGGCTGGAGGCGCGGGCGGTAGTCATCCTCGACGTGGATCGGCTGCGCGGCAGAGCCGACTAGCGCCGGCCGGGACCGTCATCCACCGATCGACTTCCCCGTCTCGGCGAGGTACTCGAGCTGTGCTCGCACCGACAGCTCTGCCGCCGGCCACACGGCTCGGTCGACATCGGCGTAGACCCGCTCGACGACGTCTCGAGGAGTCCGGGCGCCGGCGGCGACCGCGCGCTCCACCTGGGCTAGCCGGTCGGAGCGATGCGCGAGGTAACCCTCCACGGCGGCCAGCGCGTCGGTGAGTACCGGACCGTGCCCGGGGAGCACGGTGGAGATCTCGTGCGCGGCGGCAAGATCGCGTAGTCGTCGCAGTGAGGCCAGGTAGTCGGCGAGCCGGCCGTCGGGATGCGCGACCACGGTGGTGCCCCGGCCGAGCACGGTGTCACCGGTGAGCACGCTTCGGTCGGCCGGCACCACGAACGACAGCGAGTCGGAGGTATGGCCCGGGGTGCCGACTACGCGAATCTCGAGCCCGCCGAACCTAACCTCGTCGCCATCGCCAAGCCCCTCTGTGCCCAGCCGGTGCCGCGGATCGAGCGCCCGGACCGGCACCCCGCCGGCCAGCTGCGCGAACCGGTTGGCACCCTCCGCATGATCCGGGTGTCCGTGGGTGAGCAGCACCAACCCGACCCGTACGTTCGCCGCGGCCGCCGTGGCCAGCACCGCACCCAGGTGGCCTTCGTGCTCCGGTCCCGGGTCGACGACCACGCCGGCCGAGCTACCCGGTTCGACCAGCAGCCAAGTGTTCGTTCCATCCAGCGTCATCGGTCCTGGGTTGGGTGCCAGGATCCGGGTGGCCCGGCCGACGGTCGCGGTGATCATCGGGTCTCGTTGCCCATCCGGTTCGGTGCCCCTCACGTCTCGTCAGCTCTCGATCCTGGTCAGGTCTCGCGGCTCATCGCGGATAGCCATCCTCTCCGGGGAGAACCAGATGCACGCTGCCGTCCCGGTCTACCGCAGCCGGCGTGATCGGGTGAATGTCCCGGTTCGGCACCGCGGCCAGTACGTCGGCGATCGAGCGGTACACCGCGAGCTCGTGCAGCGTAACCGCGGTCGGCGGCAGCATCCTGATCTCACCCCGGACCAGCCTGGCCAGTGCCTCGGCCGGCGCCAGCCAGCACACCTCATCTGCCTCCGTCGAAACGTCCCTGGTCAGCTGGCCGGCCGGCAGCGCGGCCAGGAAGAACCGGGTGTCGTAGCGCCGCTCCTCGAACTCGGGGGTGATCCAGTGCGCCCACAAGCCGAGCAGGTTCGTCCGGAGCACCAAGCCGCGCGCGCATAGGAAGTCGGAGAACGCCAGATCCCGGTCGACCAGCGCGCGACGGTCCCGCTCCCAGTCGATGCCGGCCACGTCAGCGACGACGGTATCGGCCGACAGCCCGGCGAGCAGCACCCCGGACTCCTCAAACGTCTCCCGTACGGCGGCGCAGACGAGCATGCGTGCCTCAGCCTCAGTGCCGCCGAGCCGGGCCGCCCACTCGGCCGGGGTAGGGCCGGACCAGCCGACGTCGTGATCGGCATCCCGCGGATCGACCGAGCCCCCGGGAAAGGCGTACATCCCACCGGCGAATGCCATCGAACGCACCCGGCGGATGAGGTACACGTCCAGGCCGGAAGCGGCAGGACGTAGCAGGACCACGGTGGCCGCCGGTTTAGGCGCCACCGGCACCTGATCACCGGCGGCGAACCGCCTGGCTCGCTCGGCCAGCGCAGACGGGAGCACCCGCAACCGGTGCCCGGCTTCGGTCACTCGACCTCGACGATCACTTCGACCTCGACCGGGGCATTGCGCGGCAGCACCGCAACCCCGACCGCGCTGCGGGCATGCTTGCCGGCCTCGCCGAACACGGCGCCGAGTAGCTCACTGGCTCCGTTGATGACCTCCGGCTGGTCGTAGTACTCCGGCGCGCTGGCGACGAACCCCACGACCTTGACGACCCGCTTGACCGCCGCCAAGTCACCGACCTCGGCCTTGATCGCGGCGAGCGCATTTAGTGCGCACTGCTGGGCCAGCTCCCGGCCCTCGTCGGTGGACACCTCCGCGCCAAGCTTGCCGGTACGCGGCAACGCGCCGTCGACAATCGGCAGCTGCCCGGCGGTGTAGACGAATGCGCCGGAGCGCACAGTGGGCACGTAGGCGGCCATCGGCCGGACCATGTCCGGTACGGACAGGCCGAGTTCGGCCAGCCGCTGCTCGGGGCCGGTCACTGCTTCTCCCGCTTCAGATAGGCGACCAATTGCTCGGGGTTGGGGCCGGGCACGACCTGGACGAGCTCCCAGCCGTCGGCGCCCCAGTTGTCCAGAATCTGCTTGGTCGCGTGGATCAGTAGCGGGACTGTTGCGTACTCCCATGTGGCCATGAAGCCGGAGCCTACCGCCGGGCACGAAACCGCAAACCGTACGGTGGAAGGCAGCAATGAGCGATTGGGAAGGCGTACGACTGCACGTCGTCAGCGGCAAGGGCGGGACCGGCAAGACTACGGTCGCCGCTGCGCTGGCGCTCGCCCTCGCGGTGGAAGGGCGCCGCGTGCTGCTTGCCGAGGTCGAGGGCCGGCAGGGCATCGCCCGGCTGTTCGACACCGCACCGCTGGACTACACCGAGCGCAAGCTGACCGCCGGGCCGCGCGGCGGCGACGTCTACGGCCTCGCCATCGATCCCGAGCAGGCCCTGCGCGAGTACTTCACGCTCTACTACCACCTCGGACCGGCCGGGCGGTTGCTGGAACGGCTCGGTGCGATCGACTTCGCCACGACGGTCGCGCCCGGACTGCGCGATGTGCTGTTGACCGGAAAGGCGTACGAGGCGGCCAGGCGGCGTACCCGCTCCGGGTACGCGTACCACGCGGTCGTGCTCGACGGCCCGCCAACCGGCCGGATCACCCGGTTCCTCAACGTCAACACCGAGGTAGCCGGTCTAGCCAAGGTCGGCCCCGTGCACAACCAGGCCCAATCGATCGTGCGGTTCGTCAAGTCGCCGCGCACCGCCGTCCACCTGACCACACTGCTCGCCGACATGCCGGTACAGGAGACGGCGGACGGAATCGCCGACCTCCGCGCGGCTGGACTGCAAGTCGGCGCGGTGATGGTGAACCAAGTACGGGCGCCGCTGCTTGCGCCGGCCGGGCTGCGCGAGGCCGCGAGTGGGCGACTCGAACCGGACACGGTCGCCGCCGGCCTCGCTACGGCCGGGCTGGACCCGGCACCTGGGCTGGTGGCCACGCTGCGGCGGCAAGCCGAGGACCACGCCGCTCGCATCGACCTGGAGTCACGCGAGCGGGCGATCGTTGCTGAGCTCGGCCGGCCGGTGTACGAGCTACCACTGCTGGCGGATGGCGTGGACCTGGCCGGACTGTACGAGCTAGCGCTCGCGCTGCGCGATCAAGGGGCGGCGTGATGGCCGGAAGTAATCCTGCCGGCCCGGTGGTCCCGGCGCTCCAGCGGCCTCGTGACCGGGTGACGGCGTGATGGCGGGGGGCAAGCCGACCGGCTCGGCGCTGCCGCTGCATCTCGACCTGGATGCGGTACTCGACGACCCGCAGACCCGGATCGTGGTCTGCTGCGGCGCCGGCGGGGTCGGCAAGACCACAGCCGCGGCCGCAATGGCGGTGCGCGCGGCCGAGCGCGGCCGGCGCACTGTCGTGCTCACGATCGATCCGGCCAAGCGGCTGGCACAGTCACTCGGCTTGCAGCATCTGGACAACACCCCGCGCGCCGTTGCCGGCATCGAGACAGCGGCCGGCGGATCGCTCGACGCGATGATGCTGGACATGAAGCGGACCTTCGACGAGATCGTCCTGGCGCACGCCGAACCGCGGCGCGCTCGCCAGATCCTGACAAACCCGTTCTACGTCTCACTGTCCTCCAGTTTCGCCGGCACCCAGGAATACATGGCGATGGAAAAGCTCGGCCAACTGCACGCGACCGGCCAGTGGGACCTGATCGTGGTGGACACGCCACCGTCGCGGTCGGCGCTTGACTTCCTGGACGCCCCGAGCCGGCTCGGCTCGTTCCTGGACGGCCGGCTGATCCGCACCTTCCTGGTCCCGGCCAAGGCCGGCGGGCGGCTGTATCGCAGGATCGTTACAACCGGGTTCGGAGTCGCGACCGGTGCGATGACCCGGCTGCTCGGAGGCCGGCTCCTGCAGGACGTGCAGACCTTCGTGGCCGCCCTGGACACGATGTTCGGCGGGTTCCGGGAGCGGGCCGAGCAGACGTACCAGCTCCTGCAGGCGCCGGGCACGGCGTTTCTGGTAGTCGCGATGCCGGAGGACGACGCGCTGCGCGAGGCCGCGTACTTCGTGGACCGGCTGGCCACCGAGAAGATGCCGCTGGCGGGGCTGGTGCTCAACCAGATGCACACCGTCGATGCGGGCCCAGGCTCGGCCGGCGTTGGCACCGCCGACGTGCGGGGCAGCGGGACGCTGTCGGCGGAACGCGCCCTCGCCGCCGCCGAGACGCTGGATGCGCTGCCCGAACACGAGCTCACCGCGGGGTTGCTCAGGCTCTATGCGGACCGGGTGGCGGCCGCGGCCAGAGATCGCAGGCTTGCCGATCGGTTCATCTCGACGCACCCGGCAGTCGCAGTCGCCCAAGCCCCGGCCCAACCGGTGGATGTCTGCGACCTACCCAGCCTGCGCGACTTCGCGGCCGCGCTTACCGCCGGCCGGCAGTGAACAACCCTGGGTTGGTGAATATGTCAGGCGCTACCGACGCCGGCCGGCACCTTGCCCGGGTGCGCCTCCCTGGCCTGCTCCAGCAGCTCGCGCCAGGAGGTTACATTCGGCCGGCGGCGCAGCAATGCCCGGCGCTCCCGCTCGGTCATGCCGCCCCATACGCCCCATTCGACCCGATTGTCGAGTGCATCAGCCAGACACTCTGTACGAACCGGGCAGCGCAGGCATAGCGACTTCACGCGATTCTGAGCCGCGCCCTGGACGAACAAGTCATCAGGGTCAGCCGTACGGCAGGCTGCATAGCTCGCCCAGTTCGACATCCACATGAGGCGCTCCCCTCAGGTCTTTGTCGCGTCCGGCGTGCGGACGGGCGTGTCCACCGCCTGCGACGCTACGGAACTCGGCGGACCGGCCACAGAACCCGTTAGGCCCAATCTGTGATGACCCGAAGGGACTAGACATCGACCGGCCAGTGGTCGCCAACCCCTGATCATGTGGGTTTGTCATGGCCGAAACTGGGAACCGCAGAGCCCGTCCGTCTCGTCTGCAGACTGTGGGCGGGCCTACTCTGGAGGGCGTGGAGCGCTTGAGGAGACGGTCCGAGCATGGATTCATCCAGCACATTCCGATCTTCATCGTGGCCAGTGTGGCCGCCGGTGGATTGGTCGCAGCGCTGCTGGTGCCATTCATCGGAGCCGCCGGACTTGCCGCCAAGACGGCGTCCTCGCACTTCCAAGACCTCCCGCACGAGCTGACGCCGCCGCTACTCCCGCAGTCCTCCCGGATCCTGGACAAGAACGGCAAGCAGATCGCCGCGTTCTACTCCGAGAACCGGAAGTCGGTAACGCTGGACAAGATTTCCCCGGTCATGCAGAAGGCCGTCATCGCCATCGAGGACGAGCGGTTCTACGAGCACAATGGCGTGGACCTCCGCAGCGTCTCCCGCGCAGTGTTCGCCAACCTCAGCAGTGGCACGGTGGAAGAAGGCGCCTCCACGCTGACCATGCAGTACGTCCGCAACATCCTGGTCGAGCAGGCCGGCGACAATGAGCAGAAGATCGGCGAGGCAAAAGCCGAGACCGCGGCCCGTAAGATCCAAGAGATCAGGTACGCGATCGCACTAGAGCAGCAGCTCAGCAAGCAGCAGATCCTCGAGGGTTACCTCAACACCGTGTACTTCGGCGCCGGAACCTACGGGGTAGAGGCGGCCGCGAAGCACTACTTCTCCACCCGCGCGTCCAAGCTCACGCTGGCCCAGTCCGCACTGCTGGCCGGCATCCTGCCCGCACCAGCGGCGTACGACCCGACCAAGGCCGACTCGAGGCCGCTGGCCAAGGCGCGCCGCAACCTCGTGCTCGACCGGATGGTCCACCTCGGAATGATCGCGCCGTGGCAGGCCGAGCGGGCCAAGAAAGCGAAGGTCCGCCTCAAGATCAGCAAGACCAAGAACGGCTGCTACTCGACCGACTACCCGCTGTTCTGCGACTACGTGATGCAGATTCTGCGGACCAACAGGGCGTTCGGGAAGACGCCCGAGGCGAGGCTCGCACTACTCGAGCGCGGCGGACTGACCATCCGGACCACGATGGACCCGAAGGCGCAGCGGTCGGCCCAGCGTGCGATCAGCGACTACGTCTACACGACCGACAAGGTGGCGGCCGCGATCGCCATGGTGGAGCCCGGCAGCGGCGCGGTTCGCGCGCTGGCCCAGAGCCGGCCGTTCGGCTACAACAAGAAGCGCGGTCAGAACTCGGTCAACTACGCCGTCGACCGGGCCGATGGCGGAAGCGCCGGCTTCCAGACCGGTTCGACCATGAAGGCGTTCACGACCGCGGCCGCGCTGCAGGAGGGGATCCGCGGCACCCACTCGATCTACTCCCCCTACCAGCTGAAGACCGACAAGCTCGACATGGAGCACAACTGCCAGGGCGGAAGAGTGTTCCCCGAGTGGGAAGACGACGACGTCGTGAACTTCGACTCGTCCGAGAACGGCAACTACACGTTGCGCACCGGGCTCGAGATGTCGGTGAACACCTACTTCGTGCAGCTCACCGACGAGGTTGGGCTCTGCAACGTGGTCAAGATGGCCAGGCGGGCCGGCGTGCACCGGGCCGACGGCAACAAATTGAACGAGGCGTACGCCTTCACGCTCGGGATCAACGAGATCGCGCCGCTGACGATGGCGAACGCGTACGCGACGTTCGCCGCCCGCGGCATGCACTGCGACACGTTCGCGATTCTGAATGTGACCGACCGGTTCGGCGAAAAGCTGAATGTGCCGAAGTCCGAGTGCGAGCGGACCATCAACCCAAGGATTGCCGACGCCACCACCGCGCTGCTTACCGGCGTGATGACCAACGGCACCGGTCGGGGTGTACAGCTCGCCGGGCGGCCGTCGGCCGGCAAGACCGGAACCGCGCAGGATCTGTCCGCGCTCTGGTTCGTCGGCTATACCCCGCAGCTTGCGGGCGCGGTGTGGGCCGGTAACCCGGACACGAACACGTTCCAGGTCCGCCAGGTGGAAGTCGGTGGTCGGTACTACCAGAGCGCATGTGGTGGCTGCCTGCCCGGGCCGATCTGGCAGACAGCAATGAATGGCGCTCTGCAGGGCACCGCTGTGCAGCAGTTCACCGCTGCCGATCCCAAGTACTTGTACGGCGACAAGATCCGCGTACCGGATCTGAAGGGCATGACCTACGAAGAGGCGCTCAACGCACTGCATCAGGTCGGCCTGGAGGGTAGGCAGGCCGGGCGGCGGGTGCGGTCCAACCAGCCGGAGAACCGGGTGGCGGAGACCAGCCCATCAGCCGGCTCGCAGATCGACTCCGGCGACGTGGTGACGATCTACTTAAGCAACGGCAGGCGCGGCGGCCGCGGAATCGACCTGCCACCGCCTCCGGAGATCTGGCAAGGCGGCGGTGGCGGTGACGAAGGCAACCGGAGAGGCCGAAAGAACAAACACTAGGGGACCGACTTCGGCCCATTTGGCGCCGGGGGTCACGCCAGGAACGCCGAGTCGTCAACCGCCGAGCTGCCGCCGGACCTCGGTGGCGACCCGACCGCCTTCCGCTCGCCCGGCCAGCCTCGGCGTCACGATCTTCATGACCCGACCCATCGCGCGCGGCTCGGTCGCGCCGGCCTCCGCGATGGCCGCGGCGACCAGCATCTCGAGCTCGGCATCGGACAGCTGGGCGGGCAGGTACTCGTCGAGCACCGCACCTTCAGCCAGCTCCCGCTCCGCCCGGTCCTGACGCCCGGCGCCCTCGAACGCGGCGGCCGCCTCCCGGCGCTTCCTCGCCTCCCGACCGAGCACGCGAACGATCTCCTCGTCGGACAGTTCGCGCGACGCCGTACCGGCGACCTCCTCGGTCTTCACCGCGGTCAGAGCGAGGCGCAACGTCGCCGCGCGCAGCTCATCCCGCGACTTGATCGCGGTGGTGAGGTCCTGCTGAAGCCGGTCCTTGAGCGTGGTCATGGCCTTCAGTCTGACAGCATGGTCCGATGCACCCCTGGAACCTCGGCCTCACCGCGCTCGGAATCGGGGCCGCTGGTCTCGCCTACGCCGCCGGCTATGAAGTCCGCGCATTCCGCCTGCGGCGGTTCGACGTTCCGGTGCTGCCGGCCGGTGCGGCGCCGCTACGGATCTTGCAGGTTTCGGACCTGCACATGACACCAGGCCAGCGGCGCAAGCAGCGATGGGTGCAGGAGCTCGCTGAGCTTGAACCCGACCTGGTCATCAACACCGGCGACAACTTGGCTCATCGGGATGCGGTACCGGCCGTGCTGGACGCGCTCGGTCCGCTCCTCGATCTGCCCGGCGCGTTCGTACCCGGCTCGAACGACTACTACGGACCGGTGCCAAAGAACCCGGCGCGGTATCTGTGGGAACGGCGCGGTTCAGTGCCACCCCGCGCCCATCTGCTGCCCTGGGAGGACATGCAGAAGGGACTGGCCGGAGCGGGTTGGGCGGACTTGACCAACACACGGGCCGAGCTCTTGGTCGACGGCCGGCGAATCGAGCTGGTTGGAGTCGACGACCCGCACATCGGCCGGGATCGATACGACCAGGTAGCCGGCCCGCCCAGCCCCGCCGCCGAGCTCACGCTGGGGATCGCGCACGCGCCGTACCGCCGGGTACTCGATCGGATGATCGACGACGGCTGCGCACTGGTGATCGCCGGGCACACGCATGGCGGACAGCTGTGCGTGCCGTTCTATGGCGCACTGGTCACCAACTGCGACCTCCCCCGTCGGCACGCCAAAGGCCTGACCTGGTACCAAGATCGAGATCGCGCAGCCCCCGGTGGCTGGTTGCACGTTTCGGCCGGGCTCGGGACCTCACCGTACGCGCCGGTCCGGTTCGCGTGCCCGCCGGAGGCGACGCTGTTGACGCTGGTCCCGACCCGCCGAGCCGGCGCATGAGTCATCTTGATCGTCTAGCTAACCGATTTCCGGCCCCCGTCGCGCTCGGCTACACTGGCCGGCGCGGCTGACATGTTGTGCCGCATCCGGGGTGTAGCGCAGCTTGGCAGCGCGCTTCGTTCGGGACGAAGAGGCCGTGGGTTCAAATCCCGCCACCCCGACCCAGGTCAGAGCCCAGATCCAGGCATTGGACTGGGCTCTATTTAATAGCTGTACCGCAGTAAATACCGCAGTAGGTGCTAGCCATCCAGGCTCTCCCCCAACCGCTTGAGCGCGTCACGGGTGGCCTGGCTGCTCACTTGGGCGTAGATCTCCATCGTGAGGTCGAAGTCGGTGTGGCGGAGGACTTCCATGGCCACGCGGGGGTGTACGTCGAGATCGACGAGTAGCGATCCGCACGTGCGGCGCGCATCGTGCACGGTGATCCTGCGCACGTCTGCG
>DATAFN010000279.1:0-10212 GCA_036257435.1 Actinomycetes bacterium | reverse complement strand
CGCCGCCCAGCGCGATCGTTTGCGGTTCCTTGATCTCCCAGGTGCTGCTCACTGCTTGACTCCTTCGGAGGGGCCGGGGTCCGGCCGAGCGGCTATCGCGATATATCGCGTTTGCAGACTTAAGATATATCGCGATAGCCGGTTGTCAAGGGGTCCGTTGGAAGCATGCGGTCGAGTACCGCTACCGCGGGGACGTGATCACCCCTGGGCCGCCGGTCTCAGCCGCGGCCCCGCTCGGGTAGGCGAACAGTAATGGGCGGCCCGCCCGGGTGGGAATGAGGATCTAGGCGGCCCGTCCGGGTGGGAATGAGGATCTAGGCGGCTGGTAGGGCCTCGCCGAGGAGGGCGCCGTCGCGCAGCTCCAGCACCCGATCGGCCAGGTTGAGCAGCGCCGGGTCGTGCGTGGCCACGATCGCGGTCACTCCCTGGGTACGCACCAGCGCCTGGATCAGCTGCATGATCTCGCGCGCGGTCTGCGAGTCGAGTTGCCCGGTCGGCTCGTCCGCGATCAGAACTCGTGGCCGGTTTGCCAGCGCGCGGGCGATCGCGACCCGCTGTTGCTGACCTCCGGACAGCTCGTACGGCCGCTGGTTGGCGTGCGCCTGCAGCCCGACCAGGGCCAGCAGCCGGCGTACCCGCTCGTCCCGCTCGCTACTGGCGACGCGGGCCAGTCGTAGCGGTACCCCGACGTTCTCGGCCGCGGAGAGCACCGAGATCAGGCCGAAGGACTGGAATATGAAGCCAACCGTTTCCCGCCGCAGCTGCAGCTGACCGCCCTCGTCGAGGGCGGTCACCTCCCGGCCGTCGACCAGGACCTGCCCCGCGTCGGGGGTGTCGAGCCCGCCGATCAGGTTGAGCAGTGTTGTCTTGCCGGAGCCGGACCGGCCCTGGATGGCGACCAGATGCCCGGCCTGCACCTCGAAGCTCACCGATTTCAGCGCGCGCACCTCGACCTGCCCGGTGCGATAGGTCTTCGAGAGGTTCTCGATGATGATCATCGGGTCGGTGGTCGCCGCCATCACCGGCTCTCCCTCCGGTCGTCCCGGTCGTCCCTGGGGCCGTCGTCCCGCGGATCGTCCTCCGGCGGCCGGTCATAGCGCGCCCGCTCATACCGTGACCGGTCATCGTGCGCCGATGCGTCCTGCGACCGCGTGTCCCCAGCCCGGGTATCCCGCGACCGCCGCATCTTGGCATGGTCGGGCCAGACGCCGATGTGATCGGGCTCCAGCGCCAGCCTGACCCGGCGCTCCATCTCCAGCGCCGCGGTGAAGTCGCGGGGAAGCTGCAGCCGCCCGGCGCGGTCCAGTACCGCGTACTCCTCGGCGACGACCTCCTGGAGGCCGAGCTCGTTGAGCTGGGTCCGGCGCAGTACCTCCGAGCTGGTTCGGCCGTCCCTGATGCCGACGGTGCGGTCGACGTGGTCGGCGACCATCGGGTCGTGGGTCACCACGACCACGGTCACGCCCATCGCACCGTTGACGGTGCGCAGCGCGGCGAACACCTCGGCCGAGGTTGCCGTGTCCAGCTCGCCGGTCGGCTCGTCGGCGAACAACACTTCGGGCTCGTTGGCGACCGCAACCGCGACCGCTACCCGCTGCTGCTCGCCGCCGGAGAGCTCATCGGGCCGGCGGTCCGCGCAGTACCCGACTCCAACCAGCTCGAGCAACTCCTCCACCCGCTCGTGCCGGTCGGCTCGCGGCACTCCGGCGAACTGCATCGGCAGCGCGACGTTCTCAGCCGCGCTCAGGTAGCCGAGCAGGTTCCGGCCGGTCTGCTGCCAGACGAACCCGACCACCTCGCGCCGGTAGCGCAGCCGCTCCTTCGCGGTCATGCTCAGCAGATCCGCGTCACCCACCCGAGCTACGCCCGCGGTCGGCACGTCGAGGCCGGACAGGATGTTCAGCAGCGTCGACTTGCCGGAGCCGGACGCACCGACCAGCGCCACGAAAGCGCCCTGGTCGACGAGGAGGTCGAGGCCCTGAAGCGCGACCACCTCGACGCCCTCGGTCTTGTAGATGCGCACCAGGTTGTCGCACACGATGTGGGCGTGCTCGCCGTATACCGGGCCGCGTGCCGCCGCGCGCTCCTCGAGCGCCGCGTAGTCGAGCGCTTCGGTCATCACTGCTCACCTACCCTCAACACACTTCCCAGCCGGCGGCGCCGGTTCAAGGCAGCGTCCACGAGCATTGCGATTCCTACCAGCAGGATCAGCGCACCGGCCAGCGCGAGCATGACCGTGGGATCGATCGCGAGTGCCGGCGGATCGTCCGCCCCGGTAAACGGTCGTAGGTCGATCCCCGGCATTACCACTGCGGCGATCACCAGCCCCACCGTGAGCCCGGCGATGACCGCAATCCCCACCAGCGGTCCGATCTCCAGTAGCAGCAGGCCATACGACTGCTGCCGGTTCAGTCCGAGCGTACGCAGGTACGAGACCACCAGCCCGCGGCGGTCCGCACCCAGCACCAGGCCGAGCAGGATGGCCAGCAGCGAGTACGCCGCCATCACGAGCAGTGCGAACTGGAACGCGCCGAGCGTCAGCCTGGTGATCGGATCCTGTCTGATCTCCGCGAGCCGGTCGGCGCGGGTGCTGATCGCGACGAGGTCCTGACTCACGGCCGTACGCAGCGACTCCATCGTGACCCCAGGCCCGTCCACGTACAGCAGGTTCGGCTGGAACGCCCCGGTATCCGCCACCGGCTGGTACGGCATCACCACGAGATCTCGTCCGGGCGGAATCCCGGGAAAGAAGTCGATCGTGCCGACCGGGTCGATATCGACGTTGGTCGTCGACCATTGCACCGATAGCGCGCCTCGACCGGCGTAGTTATTCGCCAGGTTGGCGGACAGCAATGCACCGGCCCGGCCGTCCTGCGGGGCAACCGGTGGCATCGGCACGTCCAGGCCGACCCGGCGAGCCAGCCGGGCATACGGCTCCGGCTCGATGGCAACGAACGTGATCGGCAATGCGGTCGTCCCTTGAACCCTGAGATTGGCCCGGTCGGTGGTATAGGCCTTGATCACCGAATCCACACCGGGGGCTGCGGCCAGCCGGTCGACCGCGCCATCGTCGAAGCCGAATCCGTCCAGCCGGCCGTCGGCGCCGATATCGCGCCAGGTCTGACGCTCCTGGCTGTGCGCGACGCTGGTGTTCAGCACGCTGCCGAACACGCCGAGCGCGAGCGTCATCAGCAGCGCGAGCAGCGGCACCGCGGCCGTGGTCCCCTCCCGGGAGGCGCGCGCCACACCGAGGAATGGCACGGCGCTGCGCCGGGCGGCGGTGACCTGGCCGAGCGCGCGCAGCGGATACGGATACAGGCGAAGCGCCAGCAGGCCGGCGCCGAGTGCGATCAGCACCGGTACCGACACCAGGAACGGGTCGGCGCCAAGTTCAGCGGCACCGGTGGTCAGCCCGCGCTCGCGCAACGTATAGGCGCCGGCGACGGCCAGCGCGATCACCAGCGCCTCGGCGGCCAGCCGGCGCGGGCTCGGTCGGACCGTGACCAGGTCGCGCCGCTCGTCGCGGCCTACCTTGCGGTGTGTCCAGGCCACGAAGATCCCGGGCAGTACGACCGCGGAAACCAGCACCGCGGCAACCAGCCGGCCCGATCCGGACACCGGCGATCGGGTGTCGATCGCTGCGGTCGCGGCGACGTAGCCGACCAGCGCGGCCGGGACGGCCACCGCGGCGACCTCGAGCATGATCAGGACCACCGCCTGCACCAACGACCCACCGCGGGCGCGGATCAGCGCCAGCGCGGACCGCCGCTGGTCGGCGGCGAGTTGCGCGGCCAGCGCGAGCACCGCGATCGCCACCGCCAGCACGGCGTAGGTCGACAGCGACAGCACGGTGTGCGCGGTGCGCTGCTCGCCCTGGAAGTCGGAAATCAAGCGGTCGAGGCCCGTGCTCGCCGTCAGCTGCAGAGCGGGCAGGCTCTCGTCGAGGTCGGGTAGGTGCGTGGTGAAGAACCGCACGGAGTCCAGCACCTCGGGCGCTCGAGCGACAGTGATCGTGGAGAAGTCGAACCGGTGCCGCCACTCGAACCGTGGCGTCGAACCGGCCATCTCGGCAAAGCTGGCCCAGCTTTCGGCGCTGAGCACGCCGGTGGCTTCGATCTCCTGACCGCCCAACGTCACCGGACGAAGCTGTGCCTCGAGCAGGCTCGGCGTGTGCGACCACACCTGGTCGGCGGGGTTGATCGGTTCGTAGATACCGCTGATCCGGATCACGAACTCGATCTCCTCGACCGGGCTGAAGCTCGTCTTGGTGTGGACAAGCAGCTGGTTACCGACGTCGAAGCGCATCTGCTCGGCGGTCTGCCGGGAGACCGCGACGTCGATCCGCGGCCGGGAGACCGACCGGCCGCCGCCTTGGAACACCTCGGTGGTACTGCCCGGACCCGGCGGCCGGCCCTGGATGTATCGGATCCGATCGGCGACGTCGCTGTCGTACCTGATATTGATCAGCTGGCTACCTCGTGGCTCGCCGACCAGGCGGTCCAGGATCGAGAACGTCTGGGAGCGGCCGGTAGAAGTGGTCTCGGCAACGATCCGGCGCAGCGTGGTCGGCAGCTGCGAGCGCAGGTCGTCGCCCATCGCTTCGATCTTCACGGTCGACTCGAGGTCGGCGTCGGCGGCGGTTGTGTGCGGCAGCGTTCCGAAAATGTTGATGTCCCGCCGCAGGTCGGGCGCCTCGGTGAGCAGATCGGTCAGCGCGTTGTCATAGCCGGCGGTGACCGCGCGCGGAGCAGCCGCGGCGTGGAACGACGTGACCAGCACGAGCACGGCGAGCGTGGCCAGCGTGCCCAGGTGAACCCGAGCATGCCGGACCACGAGCGCGAGCCAGCTCACCGGTCCACCTCGCTTCGCTCGGCGGACCGGCTCGTTGCTACGACCCTGCGCTCGCTCACCGGTCCTCCCCGATCCGAAGCGTGGCGCCGAGCCCACGGCGGCGCAGCCCCCCGGCCAATACCGCAACGATGGTGGCGAGCACGACTATGACGCTGGTCAGCATGACCAGCAGCGGCACCCAGCTGGTCACCAGGGTCACGTCGGGGCGCACCACGGTGGCCTGGCTGGCGGCCACCACGAGTGGGACCATCAGCTGAGCCAGCACCAGGCCGAGGACCAAGCCCCCGGCCAGGCCGAGCACGGCGAGGAACGCCTGCTCGATTCCGAGCAGCCCGAACACCTGCTGCGAACTCACTCCGAGCGCGCGTAGCAGCGCGAACTCGGTGAGCCGCTCCCGAGCGGAAACTGCGGCATTGACCGCGAAGCCGATGGCCGCGAACGCGAGGGCCGCGCCGAACCCGATCAGCAGCGCTCCCTGCAGGCCGCCGCTGAGTGGATCTGCCCGCAGCCGCGCCCCGGCGGCGAGCCGATCCTGCACTGTGCTCACCAGCTCGTCCCGCCCAGCCAGCGCAGCGGCCGCCGGACCCGGATCGGCCGCGGCCAGCCACCACTCATCCGGTCGTTCCAGCTGCTCGGTGCCGATGTACAGCGCCTCGATCTGCGACCGGTAGTCCACGAGCACCGCCGGTCCGGTGGTCGTGGGCAGCGCCTCGATGACGCCGGCGATCTGGATCGGGTAGCGCTCGCCGGTGATGTCGACGAATGTCCGGCGGCCCACCTGCGGGTCGGGGAAGTCGCTGGTGACTACTGCCGGTATCGCCGGAAGCTGATGCTCGCCGGGCTGCGCGGTGGGACTGCCGAACGGATTGTCCGAGACCGAGGCACTCACCAGCAGCATCCGCACCCGGGCGCGCAGGCCGGGCTGGCTGGCCGGCACGCCCTCGGTGTCCAACCGGCCGACCTCCGGCAGCTGAGTCGCCAGCACGGCGCCGCGCTGCTGGAAACCGGGGATGGCCACGGTGAACTCGAGCGGACCGCGCACCTCGCCGACCCAACGAGTCTGGTCGGGCATGGTCACCGGCTCGCCCGGGCCGGACGTGGCCGCGGCTCGGATTCGCTCGATCGCGATGTCGGTGCCCCGCAGCCCGGACACCGTTACCGGGTAGTCGAACTCGAAGCCGACCAGCGCGAGCGGGTAGCTCAGCCGACCCTCGGACCCGGCCGCGGCCGACAACGGCACCGTCACCTCGTGGCGCGTCCCGTCCGCGGCGATCTCTCCAAACCGCACCGGGTGGACCAGACCGTGGACGTCCGAGACCAGCGCGGTCAGCGCGATCCGATCCGGAGATGGGCTGCCGGCCGCGGTCCGGAACCGGTCGGCCCGCATCGTTACCGACAGTTCGGATGGCGTGCCGGGGATGGCCGCCGCCACCGTGAACGGGCCGGGTTCGGCCAGCGGAGCAACCACGTCGGCCACCGGCCGGTCGGCGGTCAGGTCCGATCGCATCCGGAGCAGCTCGGGCGCCGCCGCAGCGTTGAGCCCAACGAGCTGGACCGGCTCGTCCCCGACCCGCGCGTCGCGACGGATCGCGGGGCTGACCGAGCGGACTCCGGGTAGCTTGCCAAGCCACTCACCGGTGCCCAGCGGTGACAGCGCGGCGTCGCGATTTTCGGTGGCCACCCGCAAGTCGGTGCCGACCTGGAAGTCGGCCTGGTCCTGCTGCGAGCGCCGCCAGGTGGCGGTGGTCACCACCGAGAGAACACCGATCGAGGTAGCCATCACCAGCAGCAGCGCCGGGCCGGCGTAACGCAGCGGTCGCCGGCTTACCTGCCACGCACCCAGCGCCGGCGCCAGGGTGCGGCGCCGAGCGGTGATCGACTCGGTCGCCCGGGACAGCAGCGGGACCAGCCGCAATGCGAGGATGCCGCCGGCCAGCAGGCCCAACGCCGGGCCGGCCGCGATGAGTGGATCGAAGCCCAGCGTCTGTGCCTGCCCGTCGCCGGACACCGACACCACCGGCCCGCCATAGTGCCGCAGCTGCAGAAACGCGAGCACGGCTATGACCGCCAGCGCCAGGTCGGCGCCGGCCTGCTGGATCGCGGAGCGGCGTCGGCCGCGCCCGCGCTGCTGCTGGCTCTCCACGTAGGTGGCGGACCCGCGCAGCGCCGGTACGGTGAGCGCGATCGCACACAGCGCGGCGGCAGCGGCGGCGACCGCCCAGCTCGACGCGGCGAGCGGTGGCAGGTCGAACCGGGCCGCGCTGGTGGTATGGCCGACCAGCCCGAGCAACGGGGTGGCCAGCAGCGGTGCGATCAGTGCGGCCGGAGCCGCCAGCAGTAGCCCTTCCTTGACGCCGAGCACGGCGAGCTGGCCGGTCGCCGCCCCCCGCGCGCGGAGCAGCGCATGCTCGGTACGCCGGTGTTCGGCCAGCAGCCGCGCAGTCAGCAGGAGCGCGTAACCGGCCAGCACTACCAGTTCGAGAACCGGAATCAGCATCGTGGATCTGGCCACCAGGCGAGCCCGCTGAAGGGTCGCCAGCGTGTCTGCAAGCCGGACCGAGACTGAGATCGCGTTCTGTGGGTCGTCCGCGCCGAGCGCGGTCGGCAGCTCCTGAATCCGGTTGCCGAGCGCGGCCAGGTCGATGTCGTTGGATTCTTGGAGGTCAGGATCCGTCAGCCAGAGTGCGGTCGCGTCGTCGTGCAGGCTGTCCAGGAACGCTTGCCGGGTTACCACCAGCGGGCCGAACGTCCGGAACGCGAGCTGCTGCCGGCCGGTCAGCACTAGCTGGTCGCCGTTCCAGAACGGTTCGGCCGGCTCGAGCGGTTCGAACATGCCGGTTATCACCACGGTGATGCGCTGTTTAGTGACCCGGTTGGCGATCTCCATCTCGGATCCCAGCCGCACGCCCATCAGCTCCGCGGCGGCCGCGGGAATGGCGGCCTCGATCCGGCCGTCGTCGGTGCCGCGTGGCCAGCTGCCGCCGCCGACCAGCCTCGCGTGATCTTCGATGCCGTCGTAGAAACCGAACCCGAGCAGGTCTGGTGACTTCGCGTTGACCTCGCTGGCCCGCGCATAGGCGGAGGAGCGGGCACTTGCGTAGATCGCCAGGTCGATGTCGGAGCCGTACGCGCGGGTCACCGCCTGCCGGACCTCGCGGTCGGTGCTGTCGAGCTCGTCCGCACCGATGAACGCGCTGACCTTGGTGCCGGTGGTAGCGAACGGGGCGACCGCCAGCACTCGATCGACGCCCTCATCGGTCACCGAGGACGAGTAGACGGTCAACGCCGACAGCACGGTCGTGGCGAGCAGGATCGTGCCGAACGCGGCCGCTACCACCAGCCGCTGGGAGCGGGCACGGCGAAGCACCAGACCCGACCCGCCTGCCACTTGCCCCGCCTCCTAACGCCGGCTGTGCGCCCGCGGCGCCGGCACACGCCGTGTTCGGTCAGGCTCATTGGTAGGAGCCGAGACTGACAAGGCTGAATGTTGGGTTTTTCCGAAACTGAGACACAACCGCCCGCAGGTGGGTTGCATCCGAGATCCAAACGCCACCGCCACGCTACTCAAACGTGTTCACCAGGCCGTACGCGGCGTTGTGCAGGTAGTCCCACAGCATCGACGCCTGCGGCTCGGGCAGGTCGAGCTCGTCCAGCGCCTCGCGCATGTGTGCCAGCCAGCGGTCTCGCGCCTGCGGAGTCACCCGGAACGGAGCGTGCCGCATCCGCAGCCGCGGATGGCCGCGGGTCTCCGAGTAGGTCCGCGGCCCGCCCCAGTACTGGATCAGGAACAGCCGCAGATGCTCCTCGGCCGGGCCAAGATCGTCGCCCGGGTAGAGCGGGCGCAGCTCAGGGTCCACGGCCACGCCCTGGTAGAAGCGGTGCACGAGGCGCCGGAACGTGTCTTCGCCACCGACCGCCTCGTAGAAGCTGATCTGTTCCTGGGAGCTCACAACGTCAAAGATTCTCCCATGGGCCTTGCACGCGGATCAGGGTCCTCCTAGCTGTCCCCGCGTGGATGGGTGTTCGCGGGCAGCGCTACTCGGATTCCGGCCGCGTCGAACGACCGTTTCAACCGGGCCCGCAATTCCCGGGTGACCTCGTCATGGGCCAGTGGCGGAGTGCTGACCGAAACCCGGATCGTCACCGTGTCGGTGGTCACCGACTCGATGCCGAGAACCGACGGCGGCTCGAGTATCTTCGGCTTCCAATCCGGGTTCTCGGCCAGTTCGGCGAGCGTGGTTGCGAGCACCGTGTCGACCCGGCCCAGGTCCTCGCCGTACGAGACCGGGATGTCCAGCGTCGCTACCGCCCAGCCCTGGGTCTTGTTGCCCAACGCGATGATCTCGCCGTTGCGGATGTACCAGATCACTCCGTTGGAGTCGCGCAGCCGGGTGATCCGCAACCCGACCTCCTCGACCGTTCCGTTGGCGGCTCCGGCATCGATCACGTCACCGACGCCGTACTGGTCCTCCATCAGCATCGCCATTCCGGATATGAAGTCCCTGACCAGGCTTTGCGCGCCGAACGCCAGCGCCGCGGTGATCAGTCCGGCGGATGCGATGACGGAGGCCAGCGGCAGCCCGAGCAGCGACAGCACCATCAGCACCGCGATGCCGTAGATCACCAACGAGCCGGTACTGCGCAGCACCGAGCCGATCGCCTCGGCTCGCTGGTGGCGGCGCTCGCCGGCGACGGTGGTCAGCGGGTCCACGGTCGGCACCCGGCCGGGCAGGTCGTACATGCGGCGCGGCTGTTCCTTGGCCATCCGCGCCAGCGCGTGGTCGATCGCGCGATGCACGATCCGGCGGATGATCCAGGCGATCACGAGGATCAGCAGGATCTGCAACGGCTTGACCACCGCGCCGTTCCAGTGCTCGGCCAGCCAGTCGCCGAAGTCGGCCGGAGCCTGCTGGTCCTGCCCGGTCAGCCCGACCGCCAACGCGGTCATAGTGGAAGGCCGGTCCAGCGGGCGAGGAACGCGAGCATGTCGACCGAAACCTCGACCGAGCGGCTCAGCGCCCGGGCGCCGTGACCGACATCCTTCTCCCGCCGGAGCAGGATCGGCCGGTCGTCCGGGCCCCGCCCGGCGGTGCCGGCCGCCCATTGCAACGCCGCGCACATCTTCCGCGCGTGCAGCGGATCGACCCGGGTATCGGAGTCGAACACGGTGAACAGCGTTGCTGGGTAGCGCCGCCCGGCCTCGACGTGGTGATACGGGGAGTAGTCGAGCAGCCAGCGCAGCTGCTCCTGGTCCGCGGCGGAGCCGTATTCCTCGGCCCAGGTGGCGCCGAGCCCCCACCGCTCGTACCTGACCATGTCGAGCAGCGGCGCCGAGCAGGTCACTGCGGCGTACAGCTCCGG
>DATAFN010000186.1:0-2009 GCA_036257435.1 Actinomycetes bacterium | reverse complement strand
CCGTCGAACTCGACCCGCGGCGACCGCGCTCGCGGCTGGCCGTAGAGCACCTCGCCGGCGGTGTCCATCCGGGCCAGGTTGGTCATGATGATCGGCAGGATGGGCCGGGTCGCCACTTCCTTGATCAGTCCCGGACGCTCGTGGCTGGGCACGTCGGTCAGGTGGCTGGTGACCCGCCAGAACTTGCGGTACTGCTTGAGCACCTGTTCGCGGCTCTGCAACGAGCCCGCGCCGTCGTTCGCGTTGCCGCGCCTGCCGTTCGCACCGTTGGCCGGAGAATCCAGCGCGAAACCTTCGGCACCGCAACCGGTGGTCAGCGTGACCGCGGCGGCGAGGACAAAGCCTGCGAACAAGCGCGACCGGGACGCGACTAAGGCTCGAGGGTTCCGCATCGGAACCTCCTCGTGGTCACGCTGAGTAGGCGACTGATAACTGAGCGGAGCCTACTCGCGCGAGGACGGTTGCCGATCTGTTGCGGTCAAATGTCACCCGGACGGGTTAAGGACCGGAAACTCAGCGTGATCAACGGCCGCGAAACGAGTCTCGACCGTGGTGCAGCGGACACCGATCGCGACGGTGTGCGATCACCTCCGTCGCGTCCGGCGAGCGGTTAGAACAGCTTGTCGTCGGCCGGTGCATCCGGATCGGCAATGACCTCGTCCGGCGGGATCGGGTCCCGCAGGTGCGGGCCGTTGTTACGCACGTCGTTGACTGTGCGCGAGACCGGATACGCGTCCAGCCGCCCGGGCGCGGCCGGCACCAGCAGCTCACGCAGCTTGTCCGGGTCGTTGCTGCGGGGGTCGAGCCACTCGGCGTACCGGTCCGGTTCGACCAGCAGCGGCGCCCGGTCATGGATCCGCCCGAGATCGTCCTGTGCGGTCGTCGTGAGCACCGTCGCGGTCCACAGCCAGGCGCGCGGATCGTCCGGGTCCCGGGTGGAGTCGCGCCATATCTCGTAGAGCCCGGCCATCGCCAGCACGCCGCCGTCCTTGGGATGGATGAAGTACGGCTGCTTGCCGCCCTTGCGTTCGCCGTACCACTCGTAGAAGCCGTCGGCCGGTAACAGACACCGGCGTGCGGCGAACGCCCGGCGGAACGCCGGCTTCTCCGCCACCGTTTCCATCCGGGCATTGATCAGCTTGTTGCCGATGTTCGGATCCTTGGCCCAGGACGGAACCAGTCCCCAGCTGACCACCTCGAGCCGGCGTACCGGCTCCGCGTCCGCAATCCGCTTGCCCTCCTCATCCCTGGGCTGCCGCTCGACCACCGCGTAGATCGGCTTTGTCGGCGCGACGTTGTAGTCCGGATTGAGAGCGCGCTCCTGGTCGAATGGCTGGTCGATCTCGAACTCGCTGATCAGGTCGCCCGGATCCCGACTCGACGAGTACCGCCCGCACATGTGCGCCAGCCTAACCGGTGGCAGCCGGCTGTTAGGGTGCTGCATCGGCGTGGACGGAGCCAAGTAGCCAGGGTCATCTCGGAGCCGAGAGAGCCGCCAGTAGCTGTGACGGCGGCCTTCGAGCCCCGGGCGAAGACACTCCCGAGCCGGGCATGATCAGAGGCCGGCGCCCTTCTGGCGGCGGTGAAGGTGCGGTGGCACAGCGACAGCCCCATCGCCCGCACCTCCGGGGACCGATCCCTGGGAGGTGTACATGCAACGCATTCTGTCCCGCGAGCTGCCGGCGCACGCCGGTCGCGACGTCATGCTGGCCGGTTGGGTGCATCGCCGCCGGCAGCTGGGCGCGGTGTCCTTCCTGATCCTGCGCGACCGGGCCGGGCTGGCTCAGATCGTGCTCAGGGACGCGGCCGGCCGGGCCGCGTTGAGCGGGATCGGCGAGGAGAGCGCGGTACAGGTCAGCGGGCCCGCGGTTGCCAACCCTGCCGCGCCCGGGGGCGTCGAGGTGGTCGACCCGGTCCTGGAGGTGCTGGCACCGGCCAGCGAGCCGCCACCGGTCGAGCTGCACCGGCCGACCGTGTCGGCGTCCCTACCGACGCTCCTGGACACCGCG
>DATAFN010000120.1:0-6461 GCA_036257435.1 Actinomycetes bacterium | reverse complement strand
TCGAGCGCTCACCCGGCGGCTCGGAGCTGCTCGCCGATCTGCGCGCCGGGTGCCGCCGGGTGATCATGGCTCGTCGGTTTCACAATGACGCGGTCCGGGCCACGCTCGGGTTGCGCCGCACTCGACGGGTGCGCTACCTCCGGTTGGCCGGGCGGGCAGCACAACCGGTGCCGTTCGAGATGGACGACGAGCCGCCGGAGACGCTGGCGCGTGCCTTCTAGCCGGCCGGTCGGCTGACCGCCGGGCCGTACCATGGGACGAACCCGGCGTAGCCCCTTACCCGGCGTAGCCGCTTACCAAGTGAGGCGTTCCGTGAGCACGACTGACCCGATGAACAGCGACCAGAGCCCCGCCACCGATGGTCAGGCCGCCGCCAACGCCAGCGGTCCGGCGACCGGGACGGCACGGGTCAAGCGCGGCATGGCCGAGATGCTCAAGGGTGGCGTGATCATGGACGTGGTCACCGCCGAGCACGCGAAGATCGCCGAGGACGCCGGTGCGGTCGCAGTGATGGCGCTCGAGCGGGTGCCGGCCGACATCCGGGTCGAGGGCGGGGTGGCCCGGATGAGCGATCCCGACCTGATCCAGGGGATCATCGAGGCGGTGTCGATCCCGGTGATGGCGAAGGCTCGGATCGGGCACTTCGTCGAGGCACAGGTGCTGCAGGCGATCGGCGTGGACTACGTCGACGAGTCCGAGGTGCTAACCCCGGCGGACGAGTCGCATCACATCGACAAGTGGGCATTCACTGTCCCGTTCGTGTGCGGGGCCACCAACCTGGGCGAAGCGCTGCGCCGGATCTCCGAGGGCGCTGCGATGATCCGGTCCAAGGGCGAAGCCGGCACCGGAAACGTGGTCGAGGCCACCCGGCACATGCGCGAGATCCGGGCCGGGATCCGCGCGCTGGCCACCCTGGACTCCACCGAGCTGTTCGCCGCCGCCAAGGAGCTGCGCGCGCCGTACGAATTGGTCCACGAGATCGCCACCGTGGGCAAGCTACCGGTCGTGCTGTTCACCGCCGGCGGCATCGCGACCCCGGCGGACGCCGCGATGATGATGCAGCTCGGCGCCGAGGGCGTGTTCGTCGGCTCCGGCATCTTCAAGTCCGGCGACCCGGCCAAGCGGGCCGAGGCGATCGTGCGCGCGACCACGTTCTACGACGATCCGGACGTGATCGCCAAGGTGTCCCGCGGGCTCGGCGAGCCGATGGTCGGGATCAACGTCGCCACGCTGCCGGAGGCCGATCGGCTAGCCGCTCGCGGCTGGTAGCGCATCGTCGGCGACCCGGCGCCGGGTCTCGTACCCGGCCAATGCGGCCAACCCGGCCGCGAGGACGGCCAGCGCACCGAGCGCCGGTAGCTGTTCGACGACCGGTAGCGCAACCAGCAGTACCGCACCGACCGCCGCTCGGAGCACGGACCGCTCGCCGGTGGTCCGCAGCCGGAACGCGGTCAAGCCCAGCAGGTAGACGCCCGCACCACCGGTGAGGGCCCAGGCCGGGATCCCGGTCAACGGGTCGGAGATCGCGTGCGCCGGATCCGCCGCGTACTCCACGACCTTCTTCAGCCCGAGCGCGGTCAACACGATGCCCGCGATCAGCAGGAAGTGCAGGTAGGTGTAGCCGTCCCTGGCCTGGGCCGTGCGCTTGCTTCCGGTCAGGGCGGCCAGCCGATGCTCGGCCCTGGCCTGGGCGGAATCGAAGTACAGCCACCACAGGCTGGCGGTCACCGCCACGCCGAGCACCACAGCCACGATCATCGACCAGGACACCGGGATGCCGCCGACGCCGATCCCGATCGCGACGATCGACTCGCCCAGCGCGATGAGTACGATCAAGCCGTGCCGCTCGGCCCAGTGCGCCGGCGAGCTCACCTGCCACCCCTGCGAGCCGGTCAGGTACACACCGATCGCATCCGCGACGAACGCGATCGTCCACACCGCAAGCCGGCCACCCTGGGTCGGCATGGCCGCGCCGGCCGCTAGCAGTGCAAGCGACGGCAGCAGCGAGGTCAGCGCGCGGCGGAGCACCCGGCGCAGCTCCGGATTGCCCGGGTCGGACAGCAGGTAGATCAGCAGATGCAGGAGCCGGACCAGGGCGTAGCAGCCGACGAACACGAACGCCGGTTGCAGCCCGCTGCCGCGCTCATCGAACGACTCCGGCAGCACGATCGCGATGACCAGCATCAGCGCCATCACCGTGATCAGCACCACGCGCAGCACGCCGCGGTCGGCGCGCACCGCGTTGCCGAGCCAGGCGAAGCAGCACCAGCACCACCACAGCAGGGCGAGCAGCAGAATGCCCTCACCGAGCCGCAGCGCCGTGGGCGCATCGGCGACGAGCGCGGTGACCTGCGTGATCGCGTAGACGAAGACCAGGTCGAAGAACAGCTCGGTGGCGGTGACCCGGTGGGTCGCGTCGGTCGCGGACAGCCGAGAGCCGGCAGGACCGGCCGGCCGACCCGCTAACTGGCCGGCACGATGACCGGCGGTTCGGGCGCCGCCGTCGGTCCCGGCTCCATCCTGGCTGGCCAGGCCTTCGTGCTGGCTGGTCACGGCCTGCTCCCGGCCGCCGCAGCGTACGGTCCACCGACGGACGTGCTCGTAAACTGACATCTCGTCATATCGGCGCGAGCTCCCCCCGACGGGCGCGATCAGGAAGGTAGGCCGTGAGCGATCCGGTCATTGGCGTGCTCGCCCTGCAGGGCGACGTACGCGAGCACCGGCGCATGCTCGCGGCCGTCGGCGCCCGCAGTGCGGCAGTGCGGACCGTGCCCGAGCTAGCAGCGGTGGATGCGATCATCATTCCGGGCGGTGAGTCCACCGCGATGGACAAGCTAGCGCGCGCGTTCGACCTGCTCGAGCCGTTGCGGACGCGGATCGCGGCCGGGATGCCGGCGTACGGCTCCTGCGCCGGCATGATCATGCTGGCCGACACACTGGTGGACGCGATCGACGGGCAGCAGACCATTGGCGGCATAGACATCGTGGTACGCCGCAACGCGTTCGGGCGCCAGGTTGATTCCTTCGAAACCCCGCTACGCCCGGCTGGCGCGCTAGCCGAGCGAGTCGGCCCGGCTCCGCTGCTCGCGGTGTTCATCCGGGCCCCCTGGGTGGAGTCGATCGGACCGCGGGTCGAGCCGCTCGCTTCGGTCGAGGCCGGGCCCGCCGCCGGTAGGATCGTGGCGGTTCGTCAAGGCGTCCTGCTGGCGACCTCATTCCACCCGGAGCTGACCGGCGATACCCGGGTGCACGAGTTCTTCGTAGAGACGGTCCGCGCCGCCTGAGGTGCGCGGCGGGCGCGCAGGCAGAGCAAGTCGAGGAGCGATCGATGTCCGGCCACTCGAAGTGGGCGACCACCAAGCACAAGAAGGCCGTGATCGACGCGCGGCGCGGCAAGCTGTTCGCCAAGTTGACCAAGAACGTCGAGGTGGCGGCCCGGACCGGCGGCGCCGACCCGGCCGGCAACCCCACCCTGTACGACGCGATCCAGAAGGCGAAGAAGTCCTCGGTCCCCAACGACAACATCGACCGCGCGGTCAAGCGTGGAGCCGGCCTCGAGGCGGGCGGCGCCGACTGGCAGACCGTCATGTACGAGGGCTACGCCCCGGGCGGCGTCGCGATCCTGATCGAGTGCCTGACCGACAACCGCAACCGGGCCACGTCGGAGGTCCGGACCGCGATGACCCGCCACGGCGGCTCGATGGCGGATGCCGGCTCGGTTGCCTACCTGTTCAACCGCAAGGGCGTAGTGATCGTGCCGAACCCGGGCGGGTTGGCCGAGGACGACGTGCTGATCGCGGTCCTCGACGCCGGCGCCGAGGAGGTCAACGATCTGGGCGAGGCGTTCGAGGTGATCTCCGAGGCCGGCGACCTGGTCGCGGTGCGGACCGCGCTGCAGGAAGCAGGCATCGACTACGAGTCGGCCGAGGCGAGCTTCCTGCCGAGCATGACCGTCCCGCTGGACGAGGACGGCGCGCGCAGGGTGTTCCGGCTCATGGACGCGCTCGAGGACTCCGACGACGTGCAGAACGTGTACGCCAACTTCGACGTGCCCGACGAGATCATGGAGAAGGTGGGCTGAGCGCGCGCTGCTCGCGCGCGCTGATCGTCCAAACCGTGCCGATTCCATGGCTCGGCGGCCATCCCCTGACGGGCGCCGAACCATTCGGCGCGTCGGCTCGGAATCTGGCGGGCGGCTGGGTAGTCTCCCGAACAAATGTTCGCTGCCTGCTGGGAGTAGCGGTGCGTGTCGTCGGTGTCGACCCCGGGTTGACCCGGTGCGGGCTCGGCGTGGTCGAGGGATCCGCCGGGCGGCCGCTCCGTTTGGTCGAAGTGGCGGTGTTGCGCACCTCCAGGGACGCGGACATCGGCGCTCGGCTGGTCGCGCTGGAGCGCCAGCTCGATCGGTGGCTGGATCGGGTCCAACCCGATGCGGTCGCGGTGGAGCGCGTGTTCAGCCAGCACAACGTTCGGACCGTGATGGGGACCGCGCAGGCCGCGGCGATTGCGATCGCGGTCGCGGCCAGGCGCGGGCTGCCGGTGTCGCTGCATACCCCGAGTGAGGTCAAGGCGGCGGTGACCGGCAACGGCCGGGCCGCCAAGGAACAGGTGCAAGCGATGGTGACCAGGCTGCTCCGGCTGGACCACCCGCCCTATCCGGCGGACGCGGCCGACGCCCTGGCGCTGGCGATCTGCCAGGTCTGGCGCGGTGGTGCGCAGGCTCGGCTGGCCGCTGCGGTCACGCGGTCGCAGACGGGACACCGGGGATGATCGCATTCGTCAGCGGCGCGATCGCCGCGCTCAGCCCGGACGGGGCGGTAGTCGAGGTCGGCGGGGTCGGGCTCGAGGTTCAGTGCACGCCTGGCACGCTGGCTGCGCTTCGAATCGGTGAGCCCGCGCGGCTTGCCACCTCGCTGGTGGTAAGGGAGGACTCGCTGACCCTGTACGGGTTCGCGGACGACGACGAGCGCTCGGTTTTCGAGCTGCTGCAGACCGCGAGCGGGGTCGGCCCGCGACTGGCTCAGGCGATGCTTGCCGTGCACTCCCCGAACGCGCTGCGGCGAGCGGTGGCCACCGAGGACCTCGGCGCGCTGTGCCTGGTACCCGGCATCGGCAAGAAGGGAGCGCAACGGATCGTGCTCGAGCTCAAGGACCGGCTCGGCGTCCCGGAGCCCCGGCATGCGCTCGACGGAGTCGGCCCCGCGGGGATCGCCGACGGCGGCAACGGTGCGCCGGGAGCGCCCCTGTCGCTCTCACTTCAGCGCGGCTGGCGCGAGCAGATCCACGGTGCGCTGGTCGGGCTGGGCTGGACCGCGCGGGAGGCGGACGAGGCGCTGATCGCGGTCGCCCCCGAGGTCGATGCCGCCGCCGAACGTGGCGAGGCCCCGGACATCGCGGTCCTGCTGCGTTCCGCGCTACGCGCCCTTGGCCGGAGCTAACGTCGTGACCGAGCCGGAGCTGACTACCGAACGCCTGGTCGCGGCTGATGCCGGCGGCGAAGAACGCCTGGTCGAGGCCACGCTGCGACCACGCCGGCTGGCCGAGCTGATCGGTCAGGAGCGGGTCAGGGAGCAGCTCGCGCTGATCCTGCAGGCGGCGCTGACCCGGGGCCGGCCGCCGGACCACGTGCTGCTGTCCGGCCCGCCCGGGCTGGGCAAGACCACGCTGGCGATGATCATTGCGGCCGAGCTCGGCGCACCGCTCCGGATCACCAGCGGCCCGGCCATCCAGCATGCCGGTGACCTGGCCGCGGTCCTGTCCTCGCTGGCCGAGGGCGAGGTGCTGTTCCTGGACGAGATCCACCGGATGGCCCGGCCCGCCGGAGAGATGCTGTACATGGCGATGGAGGACTTCCGGGTCGACGTGGTGGTCGGCAAGGGACCAGGCGCGATGGCGATTCCGCTGGAGATCCCGCACTTCACGCTGGTCGGCGCCACCACCAGAGCAGGTCTGCTGCCCGGCCCGTTGCGCGACCGGTTCGGGTTCACCGGTCATCTGGACTTCTACGCAGCGCCGGAGTTGGAGCGGATCCTGCACCGCTCGGCCGGTCTGCTGGCCGTGCCGCTGTCCGGCGACGGCGCCACCGAGATCGCCGGGCGGTCCCGCGGCACGCCGCGGATCGCCAACCGGCTGCTCCGGCGGGTTCGTGACTACGCTCAGGTCCGCGCCGACGGGCAGGTCAACCACGAGACCGCTCGGTCGGCGCTGGCCGTGTACGAAGTAGACGAGCGCGGGCTTGACCGGCTCGATCGTGCGGTGCTCGACGCCCTGCTGACCCGGTTCGGTGGCGGTCCGGTGGGCCTGTCGACGCTGGCGGTCGCGGTCGGCGAGGAATCCGAAACGGTCGAGGAGGTAGCCGAGCCGTTTCTGGTCCGGGAGGGGCTGATCGCGCGCACCCCGCGAGGCCGGATCGCAACCCCGGCCGCATGGGCCCACCTCGGGCTGCACCCGCCGGCCGGCAG
>DATAFN010000072.1:0-8429 GCA_036257435.1 Actinomycetes bacterium | reverse complement strand
GATCGCTACCGGCGCCGGCTCGTTGCCTGGCGACGGCGGCCGGGCATACGAGTTGACTTGGCCGGTCCGCGCCGATCAAGTGACGGCGCCGCTCTGGCCGGTGGCGCACTCGGCCGGGGAACTGCTGCTGTCCGGACCGCTGGAGCGGGTGGGCGAATGCCCGAGCTGCGGCTGGCTGTTCGTCGATACCAGCCGGAACGGGACCCGCCGCTGGTGCAGCATGGCCACCTGCGGGAGCCGGGACAAGATGGCTCGCTACCACCGCCGCCGGCGCGGCTAGTAGCCGGCCGACAGCGCGCGAACGGTTCCGAACGTCACCGCGACGGCCTAGGTTGGGCCGCCATGACGGCACTTGGCGCAGTATTCCTGCCGGACCTCCCACCCGAACGGCTGCGTGCCGTGGCTCGGGCGGCCGACGAGTCCGGGCTGGACGAGCTGTGGCTGTGGGAGGACTGCTTCAAGGAGGCCGGTGTCGCCGCCGCGGCCGCGGCCCTCGCGTGGACCGATCGGGTGCGCATCGGGGTCGGCGTGTTCCCGGTTCCGCTGCGCAACGTGGCACTGGCCGCGATGGAGGTCGCCACGCTGGACCGGCTGTTCCCCGGCCGGTTCATCGTCGGCGTCGGTCACGGCGTGCAGGATTGGATGACACAGGTCGGGGCGCGGGTGGACTCGCCGGTGACGCTGTTGGGCGAGTACCTGGCCGCGCTGCGGGCCTTGCTGCGCGGCGAGCAGGTCAGCACGGACGGGCGCTACGTCCGGCTGGACGCGGTGGCTCTGGATTGGCCGCCGGCACCCGCGCCCGCGATCCTGGCCGGCGCGGTCGGACCACGAACGCTGCGGCTGTCCGGCGAGCATGCGGATGGCACCATCCTCACCGCGGCCACCTCACCGGATCGGTTGCGGCAGGCCCGGATCCAGATCGACGAGGGCCGTGCAGCCGCGGCGCGCACCGACCCGCACCCGGTGGTCGTGTACCTGCACGCGGCGACCGGCTCGGGTGCCGCCCGGCGCCTTGCCGCGGAGCAGTGGCGGAACGGATACGACCCGTCCGACGATCTCGGCGTGGCCGGCGACGCCGACACGGTCGCCGGCGCGGTCCGCCGTTGGGTGGATGCCGGCGCGGACTCCGTCGTGCTCCAGCCCACGGCGGACGAGCCGGACCCCGAGGGCTTCGTGCGGTTCGTTGGCTCGGAAGTTCGACCGCTCATGCGCTAAACGGTCCGACCTGATCACCCGGCACCAGCCGATCGGAAACCACTGATCTGCTCGGCCGGCACGCCATGACCGAAATGCGGCCGCAGTGCGTCGCCTGCAACTCCGTGCCGGATGGCTGACTTCACATCGTCGTGGAGTCGTGGTTAACTCATGGTTATGAAAGCGCTTACATTGCGCTTCAACCCCGCTGGTGGTGACCAGCAGGTGGTCCCGGACCCCGGCTGCGGGGCGGTTGTAGAGCAGGCCGACCCCGACGCGGCAGATGCGGAGCCGCCGATGACCGCGGTCGGCCGAAGTGCCACCATCTACCAGGTCGCACACCGGGCCGGTGTGTCGATCGCCACGGTGAGCCGGGTCTTACGGGGGACCGCGATCGTCGCGCCGGAGACCCGCCGCCGGGTGGACGAGGCGATCGCCGAGCTGAACTTCCGCCCGAGCCGGCTCGGCCGTGGCCTGGCCGAGCGGCAGCACGCCGCAAACGGCATCGTCTTTCCCGACCTGTCCGGTCCGTACTACGCCGAGGTCGTGCTCGGCTACGAGTCCGTCACCGCCGCGCTCGGTCGCTCGGTCATCATCCTGTCCACGCACGGCCGGGAGCGGGTTCGCGACCTGGTGCTGGACCTCGCCGCCCGGGTCGACGGGTTGGTCGTGTTCGGCCGAACCGTCGACGACGATCTGATCGGGCACATCGTGCCCACCGGCCCGCCGGTCGTGCTGGTGGCCCGGCCGCGGGTGGACGGTGCCGACGCGGTGAACGCGGAGAATCTGGGTACCGCCAGGGAACTCACCGAGCACCTCCTCGCGGATGGGCACCACATTTTTACGTTCCTCGGCGATCCAGATGCCTCCACCGACTTCGTCGAACGGTGGCAGGGCCTGCGGGATGCGCTGGCGGCCGCGGGAGAGCCGGCGCCGGCGCTGGTCACCTGCGGGTTCGACGAGCGGTCCGGTTACCAAACGGCCAAGCCGCTGCTGTCGCCGACCGGAGCGGGTGCGGCTCGACCCGACGTGCTGGTCTGCGGCAACGACCAGATCGCCCTCGGTGCGATGGAAGCGGCCGGTGAGCTCGGCCTGCGGGTGCCGCAGGACGTCGCGGTCACCGGATGGGACGACGTGATGGCGGCCCGCTACGCCGCCCTCACCACGGTCAGGCAGCCGATGCGCGAGCTCGGCGCCCGGGCCGCCTATGCGCTCGACGAGCGCCTCACCCAGGGACGAACCGAACCGAGACATGACGTTCTTCCGACCCAGCTCGTGATCCGCACCAGCTGCGGTCCTCACCAAACAGGAGGCCAAACATGACCGGATGGAAGCGGCCTGCCGCTTCGCTTCTCGTCACTGCGTTGGTCGCATTCGCCGTCGCCGGGTGCGGGCGGGGGGACAACGACGAGACCAGCGGTGGACAGGCACCGCAAGGGATCAGTACTGGCCCGGCAACGGGCACGATCACCGTGTGGGCGATGGGCACCGAGGGTGAGAAGCTCTCGGTCCTCGCCAAGGACTTCGAGGCGGCCAACCCCGGAGCCAAGGTGAACGTCACGCCGGTCCCGTGGGACGATGCGCACAACAAGATCTCCACCGCGATCGCGGCCCGCACCACACCCGACGTGAGCATGATCGGCACGACCTGGATGGGCGAGTTCGCGAAGAGTGGCGCGCTCGACCAGACTCCGGCCGCGTTCGACAAGGCCGCGTTCTTCCCCGGCGCGTGGGACACCACCGTCGTGGACGGGGCGTCGTACGCCGTTCCGTGGTACGTCGAGACCCGGCTGATCTACTATCGCAAGGATCTGGCCGAGAAGGCAGGCGTCCAACCCCCGACGAACTGGCAGGAGCTGAAGGACTTCGCCACCGCGCTGAAGGACAAGGGCGGCGCCAAGTGGGGAATCAACCTCCAACCGGGCGGCACCGGCTCGTGGCAGACGTACCTGCCGTTCGTCTGGCAGGCCGGCGGCAACGTCATGGACTCGTCCGGTCAGTGGACGCTGGACAGCCAGCAGATGACCCAGGCACTGGACTACTACAAGTCGTTCTTCACCGAGAAGCTCGCGCCCGGGTCGTTGCAGCCGGGTCAGCTGGAGTCGATGTTCGTCGACGGTCAGATCGGCTCGTTCGTCTCCGGGCCCTGGCACATCGGCATTCTCAAGGACTCGGGTGGCGCCGGCTTCGAACAGAAGTTTGACGTGGCCATGATGCCACGCGAGCAGGCCGGCACGTCGTTCGTAGGCGGCAGCGACCTCGCCGTGTTCAAGGACTCGAAGAACCGGGACAGCGCCTGGAAGTTCGTCCAGTACTTGTCCAAGCCCGAGGTCCAGGTCAAGTGGTACCAGACCGTGGCCGATCTGCCCGCGGTCCAGACCGGCTGGAACGATCCGTCGCTGTCCGGCGACCCGTTCCTGTCCAAGTTCGGTGAGCAGCTCAAGGACGCGAAGTCGCCGCCCGCCGTCCCGACCTGGGAGCAGGTCGCGGCCGTGATCGACGGCGAGGTGGAGAAGGCGACGGTGGGCGACACGGCACCGGCCGATGCGGTCAAGGCCATGCAGGAGCAGGCCATGTCGATCGGTACCGGCACCTGACCGATGTCGGCCACCGAGCGCCCGGCCGGGGCTGCCGTCGCTCCGGCCGGGCAACCTGCCCGGGAACCTGACGCCCGCCGGCGTACGTCCGGTGGGAGCGCGGGCCCGGGATCGGATCGCCGCCGCAGCCGTCGCGGCCGCCCGCTCTCCATCCGGGCGCAGCGGGCGGTCGCCGCGTGGCTGCTGGCCGCACCGTTCTTCGTGCTGTTCCTGGTGTTCTTCGCCGGGCCGGTGCTCGCCTCGTTGGCACTGGGCTTCACCGATCTGCGCAGCACCGACCTACGGCACCCGTTCGCGGTGAACTTCGTCGGCTTCGACAACTACACCAGGTTGTTCCAGGACGAGACGTTCCGCACCGCGATGGTCAACACCGCGATCTTCGTGCCGGTCACGCTCGCGCTGACCATGGCGCTGGCGCTCGCGGTGGCGGTTGCCCTGCACCGCGGGATCGAGCGGTTCCGGACCCTCTTCCGGGTCGGGTACTACCTGCCTTACGTGACCAGCATCGTCGGGGTCGCGGTGGTCTGGCGGATCATGTACCAGCACGATTCGGGCGTCATCAACCGGGTCCTGGGCTTCGTGGGAATCGACGGCCCGAACTGGCTGGAGAGCACCACCTGGTCGCTCCCGGCGATCATCCTGATGACCGCCTGGCGCGGCATGGGGTTCCAGATGGTGATCATGCTGGCCGGCCTGTCGGCCATTCCGAGCGGAATGTACGAGGCCGCCGAGGTGGATGGCGCCAGCCAATGGCAGCGGTTCCGCTACGTGACGGTGCCGATGCTGCGGCCGACCCTGCTGCTCGGCGCCGTACTCGGCACGATCGGGCTGGTCCAGTGGTTCGAGGAACCGTACGTGATGACCCGTGGCGGTCCGCTGAACTCGACGCTGTCGGTCTCGATGTTCACGCTCAACCAGTTCGGGTTCGGCAACTACAGCTACGCCGCCGCGGCCAGCTATGTGATCTTCGCAGTCATGGTGGCGCTGACCGTGGTGCAGTTCCGGCTGCTGCGGTCCAACACCTAGCCGGAGCCAGAGATCCAGAGGAGTTCGGGCATGTCGACCGTCGCCACGCGGGCACCCGCGCCGGCGCGACCGGTGCCGCCGGCTGCCCGTGGCCGCCGTCGTGGCGGCGATGGCCGGGGCCGCGGTGGGCGCCAGTGGTGGATCTACGCGGTGCTGATCATCGGCCTCGTCATCACCGTCGCTCCGTTTCTCTGGATGCTGCTCAGCTCGTTCAAACCCGACGCGGAGGTCCGCCAGGTGCCGCCGACGTGGTGGCCGGAGAACCCGACGCTGGACAACTACCGGGATCTGTTCCAGCGGCTGAACTTCCCGAGGTTCTTCGCGAACTCGGTCATCGTGGCGACCGCGGTCACGGTGGGGAACATGGTCTTCTGCACGATGCTGGGGTATGCGCTGGCCAAGTTGCAGTTCCCGGGCCGGCGGATGCTGTTCGGACTCGTGCTGAGCATGCTGATGATCCCGACCGTGGCGACGTTCGTCCCGCTGTTCGTGCTGGTGAGCAACTTCGGCCTGGCGAACACGTTCGGCGGGTTGATCCTGCCCTTCCTGGCGGCACCACTCGGAGTGTTCATCATGCGGCAGTACATCCTGGGACTTCCGGATGAGCTGCTGGATGCGGCGAGGATCGACGGGGCGGGCGAGTTCCGCATCCTGGCCACAGTGGTGGTGCCGCTGTGCGGCCCACCACTGGCCACGCTCGGCGTCCTCACGTTCTTCGCGCAGTGGAACAACTTCCTGTGGCCACTGGTGGTGGCCCAGACCGAGGACAAATACACACTGCCGGTCGCGCTCGCGCTCTACGCGATCGGCCAGAACAATGCCCGATTCGGCCTGCTCATGGCCGGGGCGGTGGTCATCATCATCCCGGTCCTGATCATCTTTGCCGTACTGCAGCGCTACGTCGTCCAGGGCATTGCCGTGACCGGCCTCAAGGACTAAGGAGCACCTGATGAGATCGCTACGAGTTGCTGTCGTAGCTGCCATCCTCGCTACCGCCGTCGTCGTGGCGGCACCATCGGCACCGGCGGCCGGGACCCCGGTCGGAACCGCGACCGGCCTGTCCTCCTCGGACAAGCAGACGCTGCGCGACTACGCCGCCGCGACCTGGCGGTCTTTCGTCGCGATGGTGGACGCGGACAGCGGGCTGCCGGCCGACAAGCTCGGCACTGACGGATCCCGCAGCATCGAGACATCCACCACCAACATCGGCGCGTACATGTGGAGCACGCTGGTCGCCGAGCGACTCGGGATCATCGGCCACGGCGAGGCGGTCAGCCGGTTGTCCACGACGATCCGGACGCTCGAGACGATGGAGCGGCATACTCCGAGCGGCCAGTACTACAACTGGTACGACCACCGGACCGGCGAAAAGCTGACCGTCTGGCCGCCGACCGGCGCACCGCTGACGCCGATCCTGTCCTCGGTGGACAACGGCTGGCTCGCGACCGGGTTGCAGCTGGTCAGCCAGGGTGTGCCCGAGCTCGCCGACCGGGCCGGCACGCTGTTCGACAGCATGGACTTCGGCTTCTACTACCGGCCCGCGGTCAACCGGATCGCGTTCTTCTACGCGCCGGACACCGGGGAGTCGCCGTGCTGCTACGACACGATCGTCAGTGAGAGCCGGATCGCCAGCTACATCGGCATCGGCAAGGGCGAGCTTCCGCAGCGGCACTACTTCGGCGCGTGGCGCACCTTCCCCAACACGTGCGACTGGAGCTGGCAGGAGACCAAGGGGATCGGTGTCAATCGCACCTACTACGGCGTCAACGTGTTCGAGGGCGCCTATCCGTACAACGGCACCAAGGTGGTACCGGGCTGGGGCGGCAGCATGTTCGAGGCACTGATGCCGTCGCTGTTCGTACCTGAGGAGGTATGGGGACCGCGCAGCTGGGCGATCAACCACCCGGTGACCGTCGCCGCGCAGATCCACCATGGCCTGGTCGACGCCGGATACGGCTACTGGGGCTTCTCGCCGTCGAACATCCCGGAGGGCGGCTACAACGCCTATGGCGTGGACGCGATCGGCATGAACCCGGGCGGCTACTTCTCCAATGAGGACAACACCGGCGTGGACCACGGGTTCGCCGGCTGCCCGGGCCGCGACCCGCAGCCCGACCCGCCGCCGTCTGCGTACACCAACGGCGTTGTCACCCCGCACGCCGCGTTCCTGGCGCTGCGCTGGGCGCCGCGCCAGGTGCTGGACAACCTGGCCAACCTGCGCGCGGACTTCGAGATCTACACCGATCGCGGCTTCCTGGACTCGGTCAACGTCGACACCGGCACGGTCTCCCAGTTCTACCTGTCGCTCGACCAGGGAATGATCATGGCTGCCATCGGCAACGAGCTCGGTAGTGACTTCCTCCGGAAACTGTTCGTGACGCCGGACTTCACCCAGGCACTGCGACCGGTGATCGGGATCGAGGAGTTCGGCGCGTCCCCACTGCACTGCTCGATCGGCGCCGACGGGAGTTGCGGGTAGTCCGGCCCGGGTCGCGACGATGACGCCCGAGGGGCGCCGGACGGCGCAGGCCGACGACGTGCTCGCCGGCCAGGCCCGAGCCGACTGGGCCGACCGCGTTGGTCGGCGGACCGACGCCGGCTCGGCTTCGCTCGAGCCGCTGCCCACCCTGCCGGCCCCGGCCGGGCTTCGAGCCCGGCCGGGGGTTGGCCAGGTCACGCTCGACTGGGAGCCGGTCGAGGGCGCGATCGGGTACCTGGTGCACCGGGGCGCGGCGGCGAACGGCCGGTTCGAGCCGCTTGATCACCTGGGCCGGGACGTCCTTGCCGTCCCGCATCCGCCCTATGCCGACACCACGTGCCGTCCGGGCGAGCAGTGGTGGTACGCCGTGGCGGCGCTCGCGGACGTGCGCAGCGTCGGTGACCTCTCGCCGCCGGTGCCGGCCGGGCCCCTGGCGGCCGGTCCGGCCGGGGTGGCCAGCGCGATGGTAGCGATCAACGTCGACGCCGGCACGGTCGTCGGGCCGGTGCACCGGCCGTGGCGGCCGATGATCGGCTCGGAGCATCTCAGCTACCTGCTGTCCGAGGACTCGACCGGTGGCCGGCCGATCGGCGCCGAGCTGACCGAGGCGCTGCGCATCGCGGCGACCGAGCTGGGCGTTCGGACTGTCCGGGCACACGCGATCCTGGGCGACGACCTCGGCGTCTACCGAGAGCTCGACGGTGGACCGGTCTACGACTTCTCGGGCGTCGACCGGGTGTACGACCTGGTGCTTTCGCTCGGTCTGCGCCCGATCGTCGAGCTCTCATTCATGCCGCACGACCTGGCCGCGGACCCGACGGCGACCGTGTTCGCCTATGGCGCGATCATCTCGCCACCGCGTGACTGGGATCGGTGGGGCGAGCTGATTCGCGCGTTCACCGCGCACCTGGTCGAGCGGTACGGGCTGGCCGAGGTGCGCGATCACTGGGGATTCGAGGTATGGAACGAACCAAACCTCGAGGTCTTCTGGTCGGGGACGCCCGCCGAGTACTTGCGGTTGTACGAGGTCACCGCGCGGGCAGTCAAGTCGGTGCACCCGTCGCTGCGGCTCGGGGGCCCGGCGACCGCGGCGGCCGGCTGGGTCGAGGAACTGCTGGATTACGCGGAAGGTC
>DATAFN010000300.1:0-3308 GCA_036257435.1 Actinomycetes bacterium | reverse complement strand
CCCAGGCGAATGGCACCGATCAGTCCGTTACCGTCGCGGCGCCAGGCGAGTCCGAAATGCCGACTGGCGCCGCAGCTGCGGCATCCGCGGAAGCCCAGTCCATGACGCTGCCCAAGCTGACCGGGAAGCCGGATGAACCGGGCGAGCCGGCCGAACTGGGCGAGCCCGCCGAGCCCGCCCAGTCCACGGAGCCGACACAGTCCGCGGAGCCGACCATGGACCAGTCCATCGACGGCGAACCGGCTAGCCCCGGCGGTAGCGACAAGTCCGGCGGCGCCGGACCGCGCGCGTCCTCCGGTCGCACCGAGGTGCCGGCCGCGTCGCCGCCACGATGACCGCTTCGGGGGGGTCAGGGCCCGACGCGGTTGTCGGTGGCACGATGGCACGGATCGCCCGCAGCGGAGCCGCCAACCTGGTCGGCACCGGAGTAAGCACGGCGCTGACGTTCCTGCTGATCCTGATCATCGCCCGGGTCTACCCGGCTCAGCTGGCCGGCGCGTTCTTCGCGCTGACCTCCGTGTTCCTCATCCTGCTCGCGTTGGTCGAGGCCGGGGCGGACCAGGCCGTGGTACGTGCCATCGCCCGCGCCCGCGCGCGCGGCGAAACCGAGCAGGTGCCGACGGTGCTGCGGACCGGTCTGCTCGGGGTCCTGGCCGCGGCCAGCGCGGCCGCCGTCATCGGGGTCGTCGCGGCGGAGCCGCTGGCGGAGCTGATGGTGGGCGCCGACCTGGTACCAATCGTCTCCGGCGCGCTTCGGGTGCTCGCAGTCACGCTGCCGGTTGCCGCGTGCTACGAGTTGCTGCTGGCCGCGACCCGCGGCTACGGGCGGTTCCGGCCGACCATCGTTATCGAGCGGCTGGTCCGGCCGGCCCTGCAACCGGTCGTGGCCATCGCGGTCGCCGTGGCCGGCGGCGGGCTCACTGCGCTGGCGGTGGCCTGGGCAGCGCCATACCTGGTCGGGCTGGTGGCGGCCGCAGTGGCGCTGCGCCGGATCCGGAAGACCGCCGCGCCCGGCGGGGCCGCGGACGAGCCGGAGCTGACCGCGGCCGAGGCGGCCGCGACCCGGTCGGGGTTCTGGCGTTACGCGCTGCCGATCGGCCTGGTGCGGGTG
This sequence comes from Actinomycetes bacterium, assembly GCA_036257435.1. Taxonomy (GTDB): domain Bacteria; phylum Actinomycetota; class Actinomycetes; order JAKEEW01; family JAKEEW01; genus DATAFN01. The sequence goes on along the minus strand of DATAFN010000300.1, from coordinate 2,197 downwards.
TGCCAGGTCACGTTGCAGCGGGCCGACATCGTGCTGATCGCAGCCCTGATCGGGCCGAAAGAGGCGGCCATCTACACCGCGGTGACCCGGTTCCTCGTGGTGGGCCAGCTAGCCATGCAAGCGGTCCAGCAGGTGATCCAGCCGTGGCTGGTGACGTTGCTGGCGACCCACGACCACGCGGTGACCTCGACCGTGTTCAAGCGGATCACCGCCTGGTTCGTGGCACTCGCATGGCCGATGTACCTCATCTGCGCCGTGTTCGCCGAAAACCTGGCCCGGGTGTTCGGCCCCGAGTACGTCGCCGGTGCCTCCAGCCTGGTGCTGCTGAGCCTCGCGATGCTGCTGGCCACCGCCATGGGACCACTCGACGTGCTGCTGCAGATGTCCGGGCGGAGCGGCACCTCGATGATCAACGCCTTCGTTGCGGTCTTCGTCGACGTGGGACTGTGCGTGCTGCTCATTCCCGAGTACGGCATGATCGCGGCGGCCGCGGCCCGGGTCGCCGCGGTCTGGATCCGCAACCTGCTGACCGTTATCCAGGTAAACCGGCAGCTCGGCATCCGCGCCGGCAGCCGGGCATTGGCGCAGGTCTGCATCCTGGCCGGAGCGTGGTTCGGGCTACTCGGGCTGATCCTGGACGAGGCATTGGGCGGCCCGGTGGCGATCGCGCTCACGATCTGCGCCGGTGGGCTGGGCTACCTGGCCTCGCTGTGGCTGCTGCGCGACTCGCTCGGGTTGGCCGCACTGACCGCGATCCGGCGCCGGTCGGGCGCGCTGGCGCACGCTCCCTAGCCCGGCCGGCGGGCGACCACGACCAGCGCCATCCCGAAGGACTTCAGCGGTGACCGCTCGATCGCGTCGGTGATCGGCCGGATCCGCCGGCCGAGCCCGGAGCGGTCGAACGGCGGCATGAGGTAGTCCACCGCAACCGGTTCCAGCCCGGCCCGGCGCAACCGCCCGGACAGGCTGCGCGCGGTGAACGTGCGGGCATCGGCCAGCCGCCGGTGCAGCGGCACCAGCCACGGCAGGAACGGGCCGCGCGAGGGTGGATACCGCTGTCCACGCACCAGAAAGCCGTGCGTCTCGAACGGGAACCAGCGGTTCGGCGTGGTCAGCGCAAACCGCCCGCCCGGGATCAGCACCCGCTGCACCTGCCGGAGAGCACGGTCGAGGTCATCAACGTGCTCGACCACCTCGATCGCGGTGACCAGGTCGAAGCCTTGGTCCGGAAAATCCAGATCGGTCACCGACAGCAGGCGCACGGTGATCTTGGCTGCGGCTACCGGATCCGTCGCCAGCCGCTGCCGGAACACCGCCAATCGATCCGGCTGGATGTCGATCGCGTGGACCTGCTCGAATGCGCCGGCCAGCCGCATCGTGTAGGTGCCGTCACCGCATCCGACGTCCAGTAGCCGCCGGCCGGCGAGCGCGGTATGTCGACCGAGCGCGGCCAGCCGCTTAGCGACGCCGCGTTCGCCGAAGGCGCTACTCCCCAGCCCCGCCCCGAAGGGACGGCTCGTGCCGGCCATGGCCGCAGACCCTATCCTGCGCTCCTACCGTCAACCCTGGCCAGCCCATCGAGTAGTGACTCGGCGAGCTCCGCCCGGCAGACCAACAGGTCAGGGAGGGAGGGATCGGGTTGGTTGTAGCGCAGCGGCGAACCGTCGATCCGGGACGTGTGCAGGCCGGCCGCCCTGGCCACCGCCACCGGTGCGGCCGAGTCCCACTCGTACTGCCCGCCGGCGTGGACATAGGCCTCCACTTCTCCCAGCACCACCGCGGCCACCTTCGCCCCGGCCGAGCCAAGGGACATCAGCTGGCCGCCGACCAGCTCGGCCAGGCGGATGGCCTGCCGCGGCGCCCGGCTGCGGCTGACCGCGATCCGGATCGGATGCCCGTTGGCGCAGTCTGTACCGGATAGCACGGTTGGCACCGCGGTGGACAGGACCCGGCCCTGGGCAGGCAGGCCAACCGCGCCGGCAACCAGCTCGCCGCGCTCCCACAACGCGATGTGCACCGCCCAGTCGGTGCGGCCGGGCTCGCCGTACTCCCGGGTGCCATCCAGCGGATCCACGATCCAGACCCGATCGGCGGCGAGCCGGGCCCGGTCGTCGGCAGCCTCCTCGGACAGCACCGCGTCGTCCGGCCTGGCCGTGGCGAGCTGAGCGGCGATGTACTCGTGCGAGCTGCGATCCCC
>DATAFN010000281.1:0-16316 GCA_036257435.1 Actinomycetes bacterium | reverse complement strand
CAATATCGGATTCCCCGGCGCCGTCGATTTCGACTACTCCGAACTGGCGCCACTGTTCGCCCAGTACCTGCTCAACAACGTGGGCGATCCGTACACCGACGGCGTCGCGGCCAACCACACCAAGTCGTTCGAGCGCGAGGTGGTCGGGTTCGTCGCCGGCTTGCTGCGCGCCCCCGGCCAGGCGTGGTGGGGATATGTCACCAACGGCGCCAGCGAGGGCACGCTCTACGCGCTGCATCTGGCCCGCGGCCTACACCCGACCGGGATGGTCTACGTCTCCCAGGCCGCGCACTACAGCGTGCACAAGGCGATCGACCTGCTCGCAATGCGCTCGATCACGATCCGGGCGGACCGCGCCGGCGAGATCGACTACCACGACCTGGCCGCCCATGCCGGACGGTACCCGGACCGCCCGGCGATCGTGGTGGCGAACATCGGCACCACCATGACCGAGGCCGTCGACGATGTACGCCGAATCAAGCGGGTGCTCAATGTGGCAAAGATCCGGCACCGGTTCATCCATGCCGACGCCGCGCTGGCCGGGCTCCCGCTGGCACTGCTGCCGCCGGCGAAGCGACCCGGATTCGACTTCGACGACGGCGCCGACTCAGTGATCGTGTCCGGGCACAAGTTCATCGGCAGCCCGATGCCGAGCGGTGTGGTCGTGGTCAAGGCGAACCACCGGCTCCGGGTGGCCGAGTCGGTGGCTTACACCGGTAGCCCGGACACCACGATCTCCGGATCGCGCAACGGGCATACGGTGCTACTGCTGTGGTACGCGATCCGGCGGCACGGCATCAGCGGGTTGCGCCGCCGGGCCGAGCAGTCGCGCAGCATGGCCGCCTACGCGTTGCGCCGGCTGTCGAAGGCCGGCTGGCCGGCGTATCGCAATCCGCACGCGTTCACGGTCGTGCTGCGGACCCCGCCACCGGCGGTGACCGCGCGGTGGGTGCTGGCGTCCAGCGACGGCTGGAGCCACATCGTGTGCATGCCGGGGGTGACCCGCGACCAGATCGACGAGTTCGTCGAGGACCTGCACGCGGCGACCACGCTGACCCGGCGCACGCTCGAGGAGCGGCGCAGGTCCGCGCGTCGCCGCGCCTCGGCCCCGGCTCGTCCCGGCGAGCGGGAGAGCGCCTGAGCTGATCGAGCCATGGTCGCGGCCGGGTGGCGTCGGCGTCTCGTGGTTAGCCTCGTCGTCTCACGGCCAGCATTGCGGACAATTCCGGGTTGGGCTCCGCTAGCGTGATCATGGACCTCGACTGCGTCCCACCATGTCCTGAGATATCTACCCGAACCACTTGCCCAAGATCACACTAACGAGGCCCGAGCCGGGAATGCACGAGTCGTGCCCGACGGGCCGGGTGTCCGCGCGTCGCGGGCGGCGCGGGGCACACAGACGTCCGGTGACGTGGCCGGTTCCGCGTCGCGTGCGGCGGGAGAGGTCAGTGCGGTGAGGTCGCTGGCTCCGAGCTGCCGCGGCGACGGCGGTAGGAGCGAGTCTTCTGCCGGTTGCCGCAGACGGCCATGCTGCACCAGGTGCGGGACTGGTTCTTCGAGGTGTCGTAGAACGCGTACCGGCAGTCCGACGCCGCGCACAGCTTGAGCCGGTGCCAGGCTCCGCTGGCCGTGGCTGCCGTCGCGGCAACCAGCAACGTCCCCAGCGCCCGATCCACCGGGTCGCCGGTCGGGACCAACTGCGGATCTCCGTGGTCGAACGACAGTCGCAGCGGTAGCTTGGCCGCAACGGCGGTGAGCTCCTGATCGTCCGGCTTGGTCCCGTCATGGTGCGCGACCATCACCTGGCGAAAGCCGGCGCGAAGCTCGTGGGCCCGGGTCAGCGCCGCCGGTGAGACCTCGGCATCCCGGGGGAGCAGTTCCCGCTCGGCCAGCCAGCCGGCCAGGTCGGCGGGCGTGCCAAGTTCCTCGGTGCCGTCCATGTCGTAGCTGTTGGCGAAGTCCACGAGCAGGTTGACCTGCGCCATGAGCCGGTCACTCGGCATCGAACACCCCTTTCGTAGCTCATTGTGCAGCCGACACCAGCATTTGTCGAATGGCGGTTGCGTTCTCTGCGACACCAGTGTAACCTATTAGCAGGTGTTGAGAAGAGGAGAAGGTCATGTTGGACATGCAGCTCGCCATCGCCAAGCAGCGCGGTCTCGACCTCATCGGTGAGGCCGCGGCCGACCGGGCCGCCGCCCGGGTGCCGCGTTTCCGCGCCGCTCGCCGCAAGCAGGCCCAGCGGGACGAGATCAGCTGCGCCCGCGCGGCCGGCCGCCGGGCACGGATCGCCTAGCGGTTTCGGACTGAACGCCGCGGCCTCCAAGCCATACGCTGGTTTGCGGATCCCGGAGCCGACCGGTCACCCCTCGAACCGGAGGAAGATCATGAGAGTCAGCCACATCGTGTTCGACGTCAACGACATCGACGGCACACCGGCGTTCTGGGCCGCGGTCCTCGATCTCAAGGAGACGACCCGGTCGCCGGACTGGGTCGATCTCGAACCGGTCAACGAAGGTGGTCCGGTGCTGTCCTTCCAACTGGTGCCGGAAGGCAAGGTCGTGAAGAACCGGCTACACCTGCACGTTGCCGCGCCGGACGTGCCGGCCGCACGCAAGACGTTGGCGCAGTTGCGGGCCAGCGAGGCGAGCCCGCTGCGGGACGGCCGAGGCGGCCCCTGGCAGATCTGGCGCGATCCCGAAGGTAACGAGCTCTGCCTGGTTACCGGGTAGCGCAACAGCAACGCTCCGGCCCAGACGCCATTCGGCGTCTGGGCCGGCTCCATTTCACCCCGGCAAAGCCGCCATCCGGATCACCTGATCACGAATCCTCAAAGCGTTGCCAATGGGGCGTTGACGCCACAAATACCGAGCGAGAACATGCCGCTGGTGAGTAAATGCTCACGTTCAGTGACTACGCGGCAAGTCGCAAGCCCGAAACTCGGCACCACCGGATCCGTGCGGCGCCCGTGGCGGGGGTTCATGCCTCGCCCGGGGAGGCTGCCGCTGTGACCTGACGGCCCGGTGATCCGGAATTTCCGCGTGGGAGTTGGACGACCGACGCACCACGACAGCCGGAGGAGCGCAATGCGCCCAATCCCAACAGTTCCGGGTCGGGTTCGATCACGGCGAGTAGCCAGCTTAGGACTGGCGACCCTGCTCGCGATCGCGACCGTAGCGGCCTCGGTTACCGCACTCTCCACCGCGGCGTTAGCCGACGATGCGATGGACAAGGTCGAGGCAATGGTGCTCGACCAGATCGAGCAGTCAGGCGAAACCACATTCTGGGCGGTGCTGAAGGAGAAGGCGGACTTGTCCCGGGCGCCCACGATTCAGAACAGCGACGAGCGCGGCGAGTTCGTCTACGACGAGCTGACCACGGTGGCCGACGAGAGCCAGTCCGGCCTCAACAGCCTGCTCAGCAAGGAGGGCGTAAGCCACGAGTCCTTCTGGATCGCGAACGCGGTGCGGATCACCGCCGACCGATCCGTCCTCGCGCAGGTGGCGGCGTTGCCCGAGGTGGACAAAGTGCTCGCGGATCGGACGTACGACATGCCCGAGCCGCAACCGGTCGACGCACTGCCCATGGTTGACGCGGTCGAGTGGGGCATCGACCGGATCCGGGCGGACGACGTCTGGTCCACCTTCGGTGTCCGGGGCGAGGGCCTGGTCGTCGCCAACATTGACTCCGGCGTGCAGTTCGATCATCCGGCACTGGTCGGCACGTACCGCGGCAACCTGGGCGGCGGTTCGTTCGACCACAACTACAACTGGTTCGACCCATCGCATATCTGCCCCACGCCGGCGCCTTGCGACAACAACGACCACGGCACCCACACGATGGGCACGATGGTCGGCGACGACGGCGCCGGCAACCAGATCGGAGTAGCGCCCGGAGCTCGCTGGATTGCCGCCAAGGGTTGCGAGACGAACAACTGCTCGCTGTCCGCGCTGCTCGCCTCCGGCCAGTGGATCGTGGCGCCGACCGACCTCAACAACCAAAACCCGCGGCCGGACCTGGCCCCCGACATCGTCAACAACTCCTGGGGCGGCCCGGGCAACGACCCGTTCTACCAGGCGACCGTGTCGGCCTGGCTGGCAGCAGGGATCTTCCCGCAGTTCTCCAACGGCAACAACGGGCCCAGCTGTAACACGTCCGGCTCGCCCGGCGACTACGTGAACTCCTACAGCGCGGGCGCGTTCGACATCAACAACAACATCGCCAGCTTCTCCAGCCGCGGTGCCGCGGCGGGTACTGGCGAGATCAAGCCGAACATCGCCGCTCCCGGTGTGAACGTGCGCAGCAGCGTGCCGGGCAACGTCTACGCGTCGTTCAACGGCACCTCGATGGCCTCCCCGCACGTCGCCGGCACGGTAGCGTTGATGTGGTCGGCCGCGCCGGCGATCGCGCACGACATCAACGCCACCCGAGCGCTGCTCGACGACACCGCGATCGACACGCCGAACGTCACCTGTGGCGGCACCGCGGACGACAACAACGTCTTTGGTGAGGGTCGCCTCGACGCATTCGCCGCGGTCCAGCAGTCGCCGCGAGGCGCGACCGGTGCGATGAGTGGAACGGTTACCGACGCCGGCACGGGCCAGCCGATCGCCGACGTGACCGTCCAAGCGTCCGGGCCGATCTCTCGCGTCACCAGCACCGACGCGGCCGGCCATTACTCGTTCCCGGTCCTGTCTACCGGTGACTACCAGGTGACCGCCGGCAAGTTCGGCTACGTCACCGGCACGGCGACCGTCACGGTTACCGAGGGTCAGACCACGACACAGGACTTTGCGCTGACCCCGGCGGCCACGCATGCGGTCGCTGGCCACGTGCTGACCACCACCGGGAGCCCGATACCGCACGCGCAGGTAACGATCCTCAACACCCCGATCCCGCCGGCGACCACAGACGCCACCGGGGCGTACTCATTCCCGTCCGTGCCGGAAGGCGAGTACGACATCCAGGCGGTGTCGGGTCGATGCACGAATACCCAGACCCAGCACCTGGTCGTCGACGGCGACGAGACGCTGGACTTCGGACTGGTTCGGCGGCAGGACAGCTTCGGCTACTTCTGCATCGTGCAAGACCCGAACTACATCGAGGCCAACACGGTCCTGCCGCTGACCGGGGACGATGCGTCGATCGTGGTGCCGCTGCCATTCACGTTCCCGTACTACGGCCAGAACCACACGACGGCGAACGTGAGCACCAACGGCAACCTCAACTTCATTGCGCCTAGCACGGTGTTCACCAACGTGGCGATCCCCAACTCCGCCGCGCCAAACGGAGCGATCTACGCGTACTGGGATGACCTGTTCGTGGACGCGTCGGCGAGTGTTCGCACTGAGACTCTCGGCACGGCCCCGAACCGGCGCTTCGTGGTCGAGTGGCGGAATGTCCGGTTCGTCAGCGAATCGACGAAGCGAGTTGACGTTGAGGTTGTGCTCCATGAAAACGGCCAGATCCTCACTCAGTACCGCAACATCGCTGCGGACGGCCGGGAGCAGGGCAACTCGGCCACGTTGGGCATCGAGAACCAGGCCGGCACGGTCGCGTTCCAGTACGCGTTCAACGAGGCCGTGATCGACTCTCCGGCGTTTGCGGTGCTCTACCGGCTGCCGCCGAACGGGTTCATTCGCGGCACGGTCACCGATGCAAATGATGGCCAGGCCGTATCCGGGGCGACGGTAACCGCCTCCCAGGGCGGCACCGTGGTGCGCCAGACCACCTCCGCAGCGGACGGTAGCTACCAGTTGCAGCTCAGCCTCGGTACCTACACAGTGGCGGCGGCCAAGACCAACTACGCCACCGGCTCGGCCGAGGTCACGCTGGATGAGGACGGTGAGTTCGTCCAGCAGGACTTTGCCCTTCGAACCGCGAGGGCCGAGGTCTCGCCGGCGGCGCTGCAGGTCATAGCTCCGCCAGATCAGACCAGGACCCGAGTGCTGACGGTGAGCAACACCGGCGGCCTCGACCTGACCTGGTCGATCGGCCCATCCGGTGCGCCCTGGCTGGCGGTCAACCCCAGCAGCGGCACGGTCGCTCCGGGCGGCTCGCAGGCTGTTGACGTCACCGTCGACACCACCGGCCTGGCTCCAGGGGTGTACACGGCGACGCTCGCGGTGCAGAGCAACAGCGGGCGGCAGCCGACGGTCAACGTGCCGGTCACCCTCGTGGTGCCGGCGTACTACCAGGCCGTCAACACCGGCGGCAGCACGTACACCGACGGTAACGGCGACGCGTGGTCGCCCGACCAGCGGTACGCCGCCGGGAGCTGGGGCTACACCCAGTCCGGCAATGTGCAGGACACGACCAAGCCGATTGCCGGGACCACCGATGACATCTTGTACCAGAACCTGCGGGTGGACCCGGTGGAATACCGGTTCGACGGCCTGCCGAACGGCGTCTACGAGATCGACGTGCGGTTCGCCGAGCTGGACAAGCGGAAGCCGAACACCCGGCTGTTCGACGTGGTCGCGGAGAGCAGCCTGCTACTGCCGGCGCACGACGTGGCCGCCGAGGTCGGTAGCCTCACCGCCGACCAGCACGTGTTCTTCGTGTCCGTCACCGACGGCCAGCTCAACCTGCGGTTCGTCCAGCGAAAGGGGTTCCAGAAGCCGATCGTGAACGCGATCCTGATCAGGCACCGGCCGGACCGGTAGGCACGGTAACCGGTTCGTAGCGGTGGTGGGTGGCGGCCCCGAGCTCGGGGCCGCCACCCACCCGCTTGCGAGCGGGCCTCACCGGTCCGCGCTACGCGGGAACAGCGGCGTGGCGGCCGGCAGCCGGTCGGTTCCGTCTTCCGCGGCGGTGAGCTGGGCCGCGATCCGGTCCGCCGCCACCGGCAGGAACGGTGCGAGCTCGCCGGCGACCGAGCGGCACGCCGCGACCAGGGTGCCGAGCACAGCGTCCAGCTCCGCCCCTGCCGCCCGATCGCCGGCCGCCTCGGCCCGGGCCAGCCGCCACGGTTGCCGATCGTTGATGAACCGGTTCGCGGCCTCGACCCCCGCCCAGATCGCCCCGCTTGCCGCCCGGAAGTCGAAGTCGGCCAGCGCCGCGTCCACCCCTCCGGGTGCCTCGGCTACGGACCGGGCCAGCGCCTCCGCCGCCGCGCCGGCGTGTGTCGCGCCAGGACGAACCCCGCCTGGAGCCGGCGGCGGAACGACCCCGCCCCGGTAGCGGTGAACCATGCTCACCGTGCGGTTGACCAAGTTGCCCAACCCGTTCGCCAGGTCGGTGTCGGCCCGGGCGGCGAGCCGTTCCTCGGTGAAGTCGGCATCGCCGACTCGCGGCACTTCACGCAATAGCCACCAGCGCACCGCGTCGACCCCGTACCGCTGAACCAGCGAGACCGGATCGACCGAGTTGCCACCGGACTTGCTGATCCGCTCGCCCGCCACGGTCAGGTAGCCGTGCACGTAGATGTCCGTGGGCAGCGGCTGCTCGGCCGAGAGCAACATGGCCGGCCAGTAGATCGCGTGGAACCGGGTCACACCCTTGCCGAGCAGATGAACCCGGCGGTCGCTGGCGACCCACCAGTGCCGGTACTGCTCGCCATCGGCGGCGTAGTCGAGCGTGGTCAGGTAGTTGCCCAGCGCGTCCCACCAGACATAGACCACCTGATCGGGGTCATCCGGAACCGGAATGCCCCAGCCGTGCGCCCGGGCGCGCGAGCGGGAGACGCTGAAGTCCTCGAGGCCACCGGCGACGAACGCGAGCACCTCGTTGCGCCGCGCCGCCGGCTCGATTCGCAGCCCGCCGGTGCTGATCAGGTCGTACAGCTGGTCCTGGTAGCGAGACAGCCGGAAGAACCAGTTCTCCTCGGCGACCAGCTGCGGCTCGGTGCCGTGCTCGGCGCAGCGGCCGGCAACCAGCTCGGCCTCGGTATAGAACTGCTCGCAGCCGACGCAGTACCGGCCCTCGTAGTGCTTGCGATACAGATCGCCCGATTGTGCGCATTGCCGCCACAGCCGCTCCACTCCGGTACGGTGCCGCGGATCCCGGCTCGTGCGCACGAACTCGTCGAACGAAAGCGCCAGCGGCTCCCGGAGCGCGGCGAACGCGGCCGCGTTGCGATCTACCAGCTCCTCGGTGGACAGGCCCTGGGCCTGCGCGGCGAGCACGTTCTTCAGCGAGTTGTCGTCGGTCCCGGTCTGGAACCTGACTTGGTGGCCGCGGCGCCGATAGTGCCGGGCCAGCACGTCGGCCTGCACGATCTCCAGCGCGAATCCGACGTGTGGGCTGGCATTGACGTACGGGATCGTGGTGGTGAGATACGTGATCTGCTCGGACACGGGAACCTCCGGTGGGGAAACGGGGGCTCCGGCCCGAAACGTCAGACGAGGCCCCTAGGGGCCTCGAAAATGGCGTGCGATGCAGCGTCGAGTGCCCCGGCTAGCGGGGCATCATCCGTACCGACGCGGCAATGTTCACAATCACGATGGTAGCAGTACAGCCGGCGCGAGCGCGGTGTTCGCGAGGCTGCGCGGAGCCGGTGCGCTAGCCGGTGACCTGGTTCGGGTTCCCCGGCTCGATGATCGGGTCACCGACCGACGCCGGCCGGCCGTAGTAGCCGCCTAGCCGCTCCCGGTAGTCCGGGTCTTTTACCATTTGCTCGTCGAACTCGGGCGCCTGCTTGATCTCGTCCTGCGTCCGCGCGACGAACACCTTGCGCTGCTGGTGATCGATCCGCTCGATGGTACCGGCCGGCAACATGACCTTCGTGCCGAAGACCCAGCCGCCGGAGTCGACCACTAGGTAGCTGCCGGCGATCTCGTAGGTCGCCTCATCGACCGAGCCGATCCTTCCGTCGACGGCGTCCACGTCGTACCCGGCCAGGCGCACCGACTCGTCCGGGAAAGCTTCCGCGTGGTAAGACCACATATCCGGTTTCATGAGACGCTCCTTGTTTCGGGACCCAAGCCGCGGGTTATCCCCATCGGTTGGAGCGAAACGTTCCGGTTTGCGATGGGGAGCCGTGCTGTGCGGCGAGGCTGGCGCTGCTCGATCGGTTTCCCGCGGATCGAGGCATAGGAGGAATCGGTCAGTGGCTGCGTCCACGGAGACCCGCGAGGTGACCGCGCGCAGTTCCGGGATCATCCACGAGGCGTTTCTCTATGCCGGCGTCGATGAGTTCGTCAGCGGGATGGTGCCGTTCGTCGAGGAGGGTCGCCGCGACGGTGGGCCGGTGCTGGTTGCGGTGACCGCGGCCAACGCCGACGCGCTCAAGTCGGCGCTGCCCGGCCCACAGGATGGCGTCCGGTTTGTCCACGTGGAGTCCGAGGGCCGCAACCCGGGGCGGATCATCTCGCTGTGGCGCAACTTCCTGTCCGCGTCCAACGGCGGCGGTGTCGGCGTGCGCGGGATTGGCGAGCCGATCTGGGCCGGCCGGTCCCCATCCGAGCTGGTCGAGTGTCATCAGCACGAGCTCCTGCTCAACTTGGCATTCGGTGCCGGCCCGAGCTGGCGGCTGGCCTGCCCGTACGACGTGTCCACGCTGCCGGACCAGGTCCTCGAGCAGGCCCGGCGCAACCACCCGACGGTGTCCGGGGCGAGCGGTCGTAGCGCCAGTCCCAGCTACCTGCCGGACTACGCGCACGTGCTGGCCGAACCACTGCCACCACCCCCGGCCGAGCTGGCCGGGCAGTTGCGGTTCGAGCTGGACGGGCTGCCGGGCGTGCGCCGGCTGGCATCCCGGTTGGCAGCGCAGGCCCAGGCCGCTCCGCGCCGGCAGGCCGACTTCATTACCGCGGTCAACGAGGTGGCCACCAACAGCATCCGCTATGGCGGCGGGACCGGGCAGTTGCGGCTGTGGCTCGAGCCGAGCAGCCTGGTCGCGGAGATCTCCGACCGGGGTGTCATCGACTCGCCGCTCATCGGCCGGCAGCGCCCGGCTCCGGGGCCAAGCGGCGGTTACGGGCTGTGGCTGGTCCATCAGCTCTGTGACCTGGTCCAGCTGCGCTCAGATCCGATCACCGGCACGGTCGTCCGGATGCACCTGCGCACCGGCACGGGCTGACCGCCGGGCGGTTACCTCGCCGCCGGAGCGCTGAACTGCGCGCGCAGCCGCGCCTCGGCCGGGCCGGCCAGACCGAGCGCGTCCAGCCCGAGCAGCGCCGCCCCGACGATCGGCGGGACGTCGACCAGGCGCAGCACCGCCGCCGGTGCGGCAGTGGCGAAACCGAGGGATACCGCGTCGAGCAGGCGCGCGTTCCGGGCGGTAAGCACCCCACCGCCGAGCACCACGGTCGCCTTGGTGTGCTGGAGACCGAGCCGGCCCAGCGCGACCGTGCCCATCAGCACGATCTCCTCGGCCATCCGCTCGACCAGCGCGATCGCGACGGCGTCGCCCCGGTCGGCACAGTCGAACAGGACCGGGACCAGGTCGACTAGGCGGGCTCCGTCCTCGGCACCAAGGTGGATCGCGGCTGAGACCTCGGCTACGGTCGCCCGGCCGAAGTAGTCCGCGATCCCGGCCTGGAGCATCGTGGCCGGACCCCGTCCGTCCTCGCCGCGGATGGCCGACCACAGGGCCTGTTCGCCCAGGCCCGAGCCGCCGCCCCAGTCGCCGGACAGCACGCCGAGGGCGGGAAACCTGGTGACGGTGCCGTCCGGGGCGATCCCGACGCAGTTGATCCCGGCGCCGCAGACGACCGCCACCCCCCAGCCGGACGGGCTGCCCGCGCGCAGCAACGCGAACGTGTCATTGCTAACGATGGTCTGCTTGGCCCATCCAGTGCCGGTGAGCGCGACCTTCAGCTGCTCCTCCTCGACCGGCAGGTCCGCGCCGGCGAGGTAGGCGGCCAGCTGGAGGGCCACCGGGCCGTCGCCGAGCCGAACCCCGGCGTCCGTGCATACCTGCTCCACCAGCGAGCTCAGCTGCGCCAGCATGTGCTCGATGCTGGAGTTCTGCGGCGAGGAGCCGCCACCCCGCGCAGTGGCCAGCACCGAGCCGTCCTGATCGACCAGCACCACGTCGGTCTTGCTGTTGCCCCCGTCGATCGCGAGCACCGCCGGCGTGGTCATCGCCCGTCCAGCCAGTGCAGGTAGTCCCGGTTCGCGGCCAGCAGCAGGTCGGTGAGGCACTCGGCGCGTTCGTACTGCCCGACGAGTGGATGGGCCAGCAGTGCGGTGACGATCCGCTGCCGACCGCCGCTGCGGGCCGCCGCCAAGGCCAGCTCCTCGTAGCCGGCGACATGCCCGACCAGCCCCGCCTGCCCCGGCGTCAGCGGCGCCGCCGGCACCGGCTTGGCTCCGTCCGGGTCGACCAGCGCCGGCACCTCGACCACCGCTTCGTCGGGCAGGAACGGCAGCGTGCCGGCGTTGCGGGTGTTCACCACGTGCCGCTGCGGTGCGGATCCGGGCGTGCCGAGCAACCCGGCCAGCAGGCCGAGCGCCGCCTCCGAGTAGAAAGCGCCGCCGCGCTGACCGAGCAGTTCCGGTTTCTCCGCCAGCCGCGGATCGGCGTACTGCGCCAGCAGCTCGCGCTCGATCGCGGCCACCTGCTCGGCGCGCGACGGAGTAGCCAGCTGCTCGGCCACCACCTTGTCGTGGGTGTAGAAATAGCGCAGGTAGTAGGAGGGCACCGCGGCCAGCTCGGCGACCAGCGCGGATGGCAGCTGGACGTGCGCGGCGATCTCGTCGAGCCGTTCCGCCAGCAGCGCCGGCAGCACGTCGGACCCGTCCACCAGCACCCGGCGCACCCAGGTGAGGTGGTTGAGGCCGGCGTGGTCGAGAACGATGTCGTCGGGGGAGCGGTCGAGCATCCCGGCGAAGAACCGCTGGAACCCGATCGCCACGTTGCACAGCCCGACCGCGCGGTGGCCGGCGTCGAGCAGCGCGCGGGTGACGATCCCCACCGGGTTGGTGAAGTTGACCAGCCAGGCATCCGGGGCGACCTCGGCCGCGGTGCGGGCGATGTCCAGCGCCACCGGCACCGTGCGCAGCGCCTTGGCGAAGCCGCCGGCACCGGTGGTCTCCTGACCGATGCAGCCGCACTCGAGCGGGAACGACTCGTCCATCGCCCGAGCCGCCTGGCCACCGACCCGGATCTGGATCAGCACCGCGCCGGCGCCGGCGGCGCCTTCGGCCAGATCGCCGGTGCAGACCACCCGGGCCGGGTGGCCATGCCGGGCCAGCATCCTGGACGCCAGCCCGCCGACGATCGCCAGCCGCTGCGAGTCGGGGTCGACCAGCACCAGCTCGCTGACCTTGGGCAGCCCGGCCGGTCGGCGGGCCAGCCCGTCGACCAGTTCCGGGGTGTAGGTGGAGCCACCACCGACGACGGTGAGCCTCAACCCGTCACCCCTTCACCCCGGTGAGCGTCACGCCCCGGACGAACGCCTTCTGGGCGAAGAAGAACAGCACGATCACCGGCGCCATCACCAGCAGCGTGGCGGCCATCGTGAGGTTCCACTGCACCCGGTGCAGATCGCGGAAGTTGGCCAGGCCGAGCGCGAGTGTCCAGTTGTTCGCGTTCTCGCCGGTGTAGAGCAACGGTCCGAAGTAGTCGTTCCAGGTCAGGAAGAACATGAACAGCGCGGCCGCGGCGATCGCCGGCTTGGCCAGCGGCAGGATGATCTGCAGCATCACCCGCAGCTCGGAGCAGCCGTCGCAGCGAGCCGCGTCCGCGTACTCCTCCGGGATCGTCAGCAGGAACTGCCGGATCAGGAAGATCGAGAACGCGTCGCCGAGCAGGTTCGGCAGGATCAGCGGCCACAGCGTGCCGGTCAGCTCCCAACGCGCCCATAGGACATACATCGGCACCACGGTGACCTGCGGCGGCAGCATCATCATCACCAGCACCGCCATGAACGCCAGGTTGCGCCCGCGCCAGCGCAGCCGGGCCAGCGCGTACGCGGCCGGAATGCTGGACAGCAGCATGAATCCCGTGGCGAGCACCGAGTACAGCAGGCTGTTGGTCAGGTAGCGCAACATCGGGGCGGTCCGGAACACCTCCACGAAGTTGTCGAACCGCCACGAGTTCGGCCACACGTCCGGGGTCAGCGCCTGCGTGTTGGTCATCACCGCGGTGAGCGCGATGAACACGAACGGCGCGAGGAACATCAGCGCGAGAGCGATCGCGATCGCGTGCTCGGCGATGAAGGTCAGCAGCCGCCGCCGGCGGCCCGGCTGCCGCAGTGGCGCTCGTACCGGCGCCGGTACCGCCACCGGCAGGTCGACGGTGGTCATGCCGGGTCCCGGCGGATGGGGCGCGTCATGCCTGCTCCGCCCCGTACAAGAAGACCCTGGACTTCCGCAGCAGCACCGCGGCGAACGCGAACGAGACGACGAACAGCATGACCGCCATCGCGCATGCGTAGCCCAGCTGGAAGCTCGCGAAACCCTTCGAGTACAGCCAGATCGGGAAGGTGAGCATCGCGTTGTCGGGGTAGCCGAGCCGTTCGCCGAGCCCGCCGCCGACCGGCGCGACGCCGCTGGCCACCGAGGAGGCGACCGCGGCCTGGGTGAAGAACTGCAGCATCTGGATCACACCGGTGACCGCCGCGAACAGCAGCACCGGGGAGATGAACGGCAGCGTGACGTACCTGAACCGCTGCAGCACGTTCGCCCCATCCAGATGCGCGGCCTCGTACTGCTCGACCGGCACCTGCAGCAGCACGGCAAGCAGGATCACCATGACGTCGCCCAGCCCCCAGACCGTCAGGATCAGCAACGTCGGCTTGGCCAGCGCCGGGTCGGAGAACCAGAGTGGCTGGACGCCGAAGCCGAGCTTCGCGAGCGCCTGGTTGACCGGCCCGGTGGCCGGGTTGAACAGGTAGCAGAACGCCAGCGTTGCGGCCACCGGTGGGGCCAGCGCCGGCAGGTAGAAGATCGTCCGCAACAGGCTGCCGCCGCGCTTGATCCGGATCACCAATTGCGCGATCAGCAGCGCGAACAGGATCCGGATGGGCACCACGAAGATCACCAGCCAGAGCGTGTTGCGCACCGACTGCAGGCCGTACGGGTCGGAGGTGAAGAAGAACGTGTAGTTGCGCAGCCCGATGAACTCGGGCGGGGACAGCAGGTTGTAGCGGGTGAACGAGAACCAGACGGTGGCGATCAGCGGATATACGAAAAAGATGCAGAATCCGAGCAGCCACGGCGCCATCAGCGCGAGCACGAACAGCCGGTGCTTGCGGCGCTTCCGCCGTAGTGGCGCCGGTGTCCGTGCCAGCCGCCGAGTGGCGGCCGGCACGAACACTGCAGGTAGTGCAACCGTGGTCACGAACCGGCGAGCGCGATACTGTCGTCGATCTGCTCGGCCACGCCCTGCAGGCCGGCAGCCAGATCGGTGGCCCGATCGGTCTGCCATTTCACCAGCCAGGTACCGAAC
Organism: Actinomycetes bacterium; assembly: GCA_036257435.1. Lineage (GTDB taxonomy): Bacteria > Actinomycetota > Actinomycetes > JAKEEW01 > JAKEEW01 > DATAFN01. The sequence goes on along the minus strand of DATAFN010000281.1, from coordinate 1,978 downwards.
AGGTTCTGGTACTCGGCGCCGGCCTTCGTCGACGGCGACGTGCCGCTGCTCGGGTGGGCGAAGATGTCCAGGAACGTGCGGAAGTTGTCGTCGACCTCGAGGTCCGGCGAGGCGAGCGCCGCAGTGGTCGTCGGCACGTTCTTGATCCCGTTGGCCAGCTTGACGATGGCCCCGGTGTCGGTGGTGAGGTACTTGATCAGCTCCCAACCGGCCTCCGGGTTCTTCGAGCCCTTGGAGATGCCGATGATGTTGCCGCTCACGTACCCGCCGCCGTACAGGTCGGGCCTGCTGTCGGCGGCCGGGAACGGCGCGGTGCCGTAGTCGATGTTCGGCTTGTCGGCCTGGATGAACGCGATCCGCCATTCACCGTCGAGCATCATCGCGACCTTGCCGCGCTCGAAGTCGTTGGCCGCTCCCCATTCGTCGCCCTTACCGGCGGAGAACTTGGTCAGCTTCTGGTGGCCGTAGAAGTCCACCAGCTGCTTCTGCCAGGTCAGCATCTCCTGCCAGGCCGGATCCGTGGCCAGCGCCGACTTGCCGTCATCGGTGAACCACTGGGCGCCCCAGTGCGGTGCCCAGTGGGCCGGGGAGTTCTCGTAGTAGTCGAGGTTCGGCATGAAGCCGATGACGTCGATGTCGCCGTTCGGCTTGAACGTGGTCAGCTTCTTTGCCATCTCGGTGAGCTCGCTCATCGTCTTTGGCGGCGCGGTGTAGCCGGCGTCGGCGAGCAGCTTCTTGTTGTAGTACAGGCCATAGGTGTCGGCCAGCACCGGCATCGAGCACCGGACGCCCTCGTACTCGGTATAGGCACGGACCACGGGTGCCAGCTGGTTGAGGTCGACCTGGTCCCGGCTGATGTAGGGCTGCAGGTCGCGCCAGGCGCCGGTCGAGCAGAAGTTCCCGACGATGTCGGTCGAGTAGGACAGGCCCACGTCGGGGCCCTTGCCGGCGGCGATGGCCTGGCGCATCTTCTCGTCGTCCTGGCCGGTGCTGACCTTGACCGTGACACCGGGATGGCTGGCCTGGAAGTCCTTGACCACCTGGTCGATGGCCTCGGCCTCCCGGCCGGTGAAGAAGTGCCAGAACCTGACGTTGCCGGACGCGCTGGCGGTCGGCGCAGGGAGCGGCTCGGTGGAGCTGCTTTCGGTCGCGGTACACGCCGCGGTGATGATCGATAGGGCGGCTAAGCCGACGGCCAGCCGGGGGATGCGCAGTCGTGTCATCTCGGATGAACCTTCCGGGGGATGGCGGTGGCGGGCGGGCGGGTAACGCCGGGACTCTCGGCTACGGTCGAGCCGAAAACCTGGTCGCGGGCCAGTTCGAGCGCGGCGACGGTGGCCCCGGCGAGCACTGGGTTACCGGCCACGGTGGACAGCCGCAGCGCGGGCTTGGGGATGGTCAGCTCGGCCAGGTGCGCGGCGACGCGCCGCCGGAGCCGCTCGCCGCCGGCGCGGCTGACCTCGCCGGAGAGCACGATCAGGGCCGGGTCCAGGGTGGCGACGATCGCGGCCAGACCGGCGGCGAACCGGCGGCCGAGCTCGTCGAACAGCTCGTCCGGCGTACCGGCCGCGCGCAGCGCCGACTCGGCCGTGCTGGCCCGAACGCCGTACTGCCTGGCCAGGGCGAGCACCGCCGGAGCCGCCACCATGGACTGGAACGCGCCCCGGCCACTGTGCCCGAGGCGATACGGCAGCGGTTGGCCGGCAACCGGGAGGTACGCGACCTCACCGGCGCCGCCGGTCGCTCCGCGGTAGAGCCGCCCGCCGACCACGACCGCCATCCCGACCCCGGCGTCGACCCAGAGGTGCACGAAGTCGGCGTCGTCGACGGCGGTCCCGTGGGCACGCTCGGCCAGCGCCGCCAGGTTGACGTCGTTCTCGATCTCGGCCGGTACGCCGATGGCGGCGGCGATCTCGTCGACCAGCCCCGGCTTGTGCCAGCCCGGCAGATGATGGGCGTACCCGAGCTGACCGGTCTG
>DATAFN010000250.1:0-7658 GCA_036257435.1 Actinomycetes bacterium | reverse complement strand
ATCCACAGGTCAACCGGGACGCGTTCGGCTCGCTGTCCCGGCCGGTCGGAAACCTCGGCAGTAATCCGTCCGACAACGTGATCGCGGCGATCGGCGAGCACGCACACTTCGAGCCGGAAGCCCAACGCATCCGCGTCGCGATCACTGTTCGCACCGCACAGCCACCCAGTCGGTGCCGGATAGACTGCGCGCTCCCAGGCCACCGAGTACGGAGCTGCGCTGTCGGTCGCGTCCGCGTCTCGCGCACCGCCGTACCCGAGGACGGCGCCCACGACGGCGAGGACGAGAACCGTAGCAGCCAGCAGTGCTCGACGACCGCGGGACCATTGCTCACGCCGGTAGTACCGCGTTGCCACTCCTACCGATTTTGGCCGGGGCCGCTGCCAAGCGTCCTCGAGTACCGTCGGCCTGCTATCGCCCGCGTACTGCTCGATCAGGGGACCGAAGCCGCCGCGCTCCGCGGCGGCAGACAGGCGCGCGCCGGCCCGCGCCACCGGCGTTGCGAGCTCGACCGCAGAACTGTCTGCGGATGGGAACGCGGCGTCGACACCAAGGATGGCGGCGTACCGGGTCGCCAGCGCACGTGCGGCTGGCCGCCGTTTCGGATCGGCGGCCAGCGCATCGAAAACAGTCTGTGCCAACTCGGCGGGCGCGCCGGCAGCGGCCGCGGCCAACTGGGCTCGTTCATGAGCATTCGGCACTCGCCTGCGGGGCAGGGTCCCGGTCCATGCCTCAAACAGCACCAGGCCAAACGCGAACACATCGGCCGACGGGGTTGGCTCCCAGCCGCGCACCACCTCGGGCGCCTGATAGCCCCGCGAACCACCTCGCACGCTGCCGACCGCACCATCGAGAATTCGGGCGAGGCCGAAATCGGCAAGCCGCACGCCATCCGTTCCGAGCAGGATGTTCTGCGGCTTCAGATCGGCATGGACGATCCCGGCCGCATGGACGGCGGCCAGGCCAGCGGCCAACTGGGCGGCGATCACGCTAGAGTGCGAGCCGGCCAGCGGGCCTCCCCGGTCGAGGACGGCCCGGAGTGTTGGACCCTCGATCAGGTCGGTGACCAGCGCGACATCACCGCCCTCGATGACCACATCCTGGATCGCGAGCACGTGCGGATGGCGTACTGACCGGAGAATCTCGGCTTCGGTCACGAACTGCGCGAGCACGCCGGGAGCGTCGGCCAGATCGCGGCGGAGGACCTTCACCGCGACGCGGTGTCCGGATTCCCGTTCGACGGCGCGCCAGACCACGCCGCATGCGCCCTGTCCGATGACGTCAAGGAGGAGGTAGCGGCTTCCGAGATCGCGGCCGTCGGCACCGGCGATGGATCGCATCTCAACCTCGAAATGTTGCCGCGATGGCGCTCTCGCTCTGGGCGTAGGCCTGGCTGGCCCGAGCGAGAAGCGCACTGATCCCCTGCAGCGCACGGTTGAGCTCACCGGCGGCGTGCTGCCATTGCTCCCACATCGCCGCGAACTGGCCGGCCGCCGGACCGGCCCAGTCGCCACCAACCATAGGTCCGAGACGTACCCGTAACGCCGCCAGGTTCTGGTCGATCGAACCCGAGCTGGCCGAAACCGCGGCCGCCAAGCCCTGCAGTTGCTCGGGTGAGACCCGGATGTTGCTCGACATCGCGCGAGACCTCCTCTCGCTCGCCCCCGTGGCGAGCAGTCACGACCGGTCCCCGCCGGGGACGGTGGTCGTGCCGCGACGAACCATAGCCGGGTCGACGGACAAGCGAATTTGTTGTCCACACCCGCGGATTTGTCCACAGATCATGGTCCGGCTGCAGACGCCTCGACCGAGATCGATCAGCATCGCGGCTGGCGCCGGATGGGAGGAGGTGTCCAGCGATGCAGCTGAGGATGGCGGTCCAAGGTCCAGAAGGACGGCAGGACGTCCGAGTGGACACCGAGCCCGGTTGCTCGATGGAGACGTTGCGAAAAGACCTGGCCGCAGTCTCCGGCGTCGATGCCGCAGCCCGCTGGCATGCCGATGGTCAGCTGCTCGCATCCGACGCCGTACTCGGTGTACCGCCGCTGATCGAGAGCGCCGTGCTGACCACGGATGCCCTGCCGGGCGCGCTTGCTCACGTGACAGCTCGGACCGGAATCGAGCTGCGTGTTGTGGCAGGGCCGAGCGCCGGAGCGGTGTACCTACTACCAGCCGGCGAGACGGTCGTCGGTCGAGACAGCGGCGCCGATCTCCGTCTGGACGACCCGGCCGTCTCACGGCGGCACGCTTTGGTCAGCTGGCGCGGCCTCGAGGTAGTTGTGCGTGATCTCGGATCGAGCGCCGGCACCTTGCTCGACGACCGGCAGGTTGGGTCCGACCCGGTCGCGATGCACCTAGGAGCCCAGCTAGTGGTCGGCTCGTCGATGCTTACCCTTGCCGATTCTGCTGGCCCCTGCGCCGCAAGTGCGGCGGACGGCGTGGGCGGCCTGGCCACTAACCGTGCCCCGCGAGTGATTCAACCTACGCCCACGTCAGACTTCGTGGTACCGGCTCCGCCGCCGGCACGTGAGGCCGGCAGCTTTCCGTGGCTCGCCAGCGCCGTTCCACTAATCGTCGGTGTTCCGCTGGCGTGGCGATTCGGCGCTCAGATGCTCGCCTTCACGCTGCTGCCGGCAGTCGCGGTGGCATTTACCGGGGCCGCCGAACGGATGTCTCGCGGCAAGGCCCATCGGCGAGCGCTCGCCGACTACCGCAGCCAGCTCACCGCCACGGACATCCAGATCGCAGCGGCGGTCGAGGCTGAGGCGGCACATCGGCGAGAGGAGTTTCCAGACGCGGCGAATCTCTTGCGAATCGTGCTCGGTCCAGCACTACGGCTCTGGGAACGCCGGCCGGGCGACCACGACGTGTTGTTGCTGCGGCTCGGGGTTTCCGATCAATCCTCACGGATCACGATCAGGCGCGGCGATCCGTCCGGGCCAGCCATTCCGGCACCGAGATCGCGGTCCGTCCCGGTTACCGTCTCGCTTGCCCACCACGGGGTCATCGGCCTGTCCGGCGACCGATCCGCGGCATTGGGTCTGCTGCGGTTCGTAATCGCCCAGATCGCTGCCTTGCACAGTCCACGAGAGGTGCGCCTGGTGGTGATCAGCGCCGGTGCCGCCGATGACCTGGCCTGGACGCGCTGGCTACCGCACACCCGGCCGGTAGTTGAGGATTGCGCGCGCCTGCTCGGCATCGGTTTGCAGCAGGCCAGTGCCCGGATCGGGGAACTCGCCACGCTGATCGAGGCGCGCGCCGGCGCGAGTGTGACAACCGGTGGATCGGATGGCTGGAGCAGCGGGGATGACTCGCGGCTCGTGGTGGTCGTCTGTGACGGTGCGCGGGAGCTACGGTCGATAGCCGGCCTGTCGGCGATTCTCGAGCACGGTCCCGGCTACGGGGTGTACTCGATCTGCGTTGCCCCAACCGCGGCCGAGTTGCCGACCGAGTGCGCGGCGACCCTCGCCGTCATGGACGGACACACCGGCCGCGTTCGTCTCACCGAGTCCGGCCGCAGTACCGACGTGATCGCTCGCGGTGAGTTGGTTTCCGCTGCGTGGGCGGACGGCTTCGCGAAAGCCATGGCTCCGTTGCGGGACCTCACGCCGGCCACCGCTCGCCTGCCCGAATTCGTGCGGTTGCTTGAAATTCTCGAGCTCGAGCCACCAGACCCGATTGCGATCGCCAAGCGTTGGCAAGCGAGTCCTCGATCGACCGTGATTGCGCTTGGCGCCGGCTCGGACAGTCCGGTTACAGTCGATCTTGCCGTCGATGGGCCGCACGCCTTGGTAGCCGGCACCACCGGCTCGGGAAAGTCGGAGCTACTCGAGGCCATGGTCGCCGGCCTGGCAGTTGCCAACCGCCCCGATCAGCTCGCCATCGTCCTGATCGACTATAAGGGCGGCGCCACGTTTGCTGACTGTGCCCGCTTTCCGCATACCGTCGCCGTTGTAACCGATCTGGATGGTCTGCTGGCCCGGCGTGCCCTCATCTCACTTCGAGCCGAGCTTTCCCGGCGAGAGCGCGTGCTCCGCGCAGCAGGCGTGCCGGACATCGACGGCCTGCGCCGAACGGGGCCGGAGTCAGCCGTCGCCGATCGGCTGAACCGGCTGGTCATCATCGTCGACGAGTTCGCGGCTCTTGCCGAAGAGCTTCCTGACTTCATGACAGGTCTGGTAGCGCTCGCACAGCGCGGCCGGTCGCTCGGCATCCACCTCGTTCTCGCGACCCAGCGGCCGGCCGGCGTGGTAAGTGCCGAGATTCGCGCAAACACCAACCTGCGGATCGCCTTGCGCATGACCGATCCGGCTGACTCGCAGGACGTGATCGACAGTCCGGACGCCGCCCGGATCCCCCGGCAACGGCCCGGCCGGGCCTATCTACGAGTGGGTGCCGGCGCCCCGGTAGCCTTCCAAGCCGGGGAGATCACTCGCACTACGCCGGCCGGCTCGGGCTCGACCGTGACCGTCGAACCGTGGCAAACCCTGGGTGATCCGGTCCGGCGACCCGAACGGTCCGATCCCGGGCGCGGCTCGTCCGACCTGTGCCGGCTGGCGACCGCCGTCGAGGCGGCGGCCGCCACGAGCGGTCTGGACCGGCCCCCCAGCCCGTGGCTTCCGCCGCTTTCGCAGCGGCTTACCCTCGACCAGCTCGCCGGCTACATCCAGTCGGATCCGTCCGGCGACCGCGTACCGGTAGGACTGTGCGACCTGCCGAGCCGCCAGGAACAGCGCCCACTCTGGTTCGACCTTGCTGCCGGGAAGCACTGGCTCGTGATCGGCGGCGCGGGAACCGGCAAGTCCACCGCACTGCGATCCATGGCCGCGGCCCTGGCGTCAGGCTGCCCGCTCGCAGACGCGCACGTGTATGTGCTGGACTGCGCGGGTGGCGCACTCACCGGGCTGACCGCACTACCGCACACCGGCGCTGTGGTCGGGACCGAGCAGGCCGACCGGGGCGCTCGGCTCCTCATCCGGCTCGACCGCGAAGTGACCCGCCGACAGAGTGAGCTGGCCACCCAGGGCTTCGCATCAATCGCCGACCATCGCGCCAGCAGGATCAGCCAGCCGGTCCGCCCCGCCTGGCTGGTGCTTCTAGTCGACGGCTGGGACGGGTTCCTGCGGACCTATCAGGAGCTGGACTACGGGCGACCGGTCGACATTTTCTATCGGCTGCTTGCCGATGGCCCGACGGCCGGGCTGACCGTTGTGGTGACCGGGGACCGGAGCACATTGACCGGCCGGATCGGATCGTTGATCGCCAATCGGCTGGTGCTGGCGCTCAACGACCCCGCCGACTACAGCCTGGCCGGTCTAGGTGCGCCAGTCTCCAGCCACGACTGGCCGCCGGGCCGCGGACTGCTCGTAGCCGGTTCGATCGAGACCCAGATTGCGCTCATCGGCGACGACCCGTCCGGCCAGGCGCAGCAGCGCGCACTGGAGCGCCGCGCGGCCGGCGCCAATCCGTTCGCCGCGGCAACGGTCGCCGGCGCCGCACCGTTCCGAGTACCGGAGCTGCCGACCGCGACCAGCCTCAGCGAGCTCCGGCCCCGGCTGGCAGAGCTGACACCTCCGGACGGGTTCTGGCTTCCCGTGGGAATCGGCGGTGACGAGCTGGTGCCCATCGGAGTCCCGCTCGAGGTGGGGCAGTCAGTGCTTGTGGTAGGGCCGCCGGGCAGCGGCCGCACGACCACACTGGCCATGGCCGCGCAGTGGTATCTGTCTCGGGGCATCTCGGTCGCGCTGGCTGAGGCCCGGCCGTGCTCCCCGCCGCTGTTCGACGTGACGAGCTCGGATTCGGCACAAATGATCGGTCGGTTCGGTCCGGACGACGGCGCCAAGCTGCGGTCCGCGATCGCGGCGCTCGGGTCGCGGCCGCTGGCGGTATTGGTGGACGACGCGGAGGAGCTGCTCGACTCGCCGTTGGAGGCTGCCGTGCTGAGCTGTCCACCCGGAAGTGCGGTTCGGATCGTCGCCGGTTGCTTGGAGTCGATAACCACGCTCTACCGGGGCCTGGTCCCGCAGGTTCGCCGGAGCAGGTGCGGACTTCTGCTCGGCCGCTACCGTGCCGCCGATGGAGACCTGCTAGGTGCCCAGATCGGCGCCAGTATCAACCCCAGGCCCGGTCGAGGCGTGCTTGTCATGCACGGTGCCGTAACCCTGGTCCAGGTAGCGCTGCCATGATCCGGCTACGCCATCGCGTCGCCTCGAAGCAACAGCGACCGAAGCACCCGCATGGCAACAAGCATCGTCGCCAAGTCATGGGTGTCTGCGTTAGCGATCTCCTCCAAGGTCTGGCGCGCGCGTGCCACCTCGGATGCATTGCGCTGGTACCAGGCGTCGAACCGCTCATCCGATGCGATCGCGTTGCTCCCGACCGAGAGGACGTCGAACGTCAGGCCAGCGTGGGCGCTGTACAGCTCGTCGCGCAACGCCGCTCTGGCCAGCGTCTTCCAGCGATCCTCGCGCGACAGCGCGTTGACCCGGTGCAACAGCCGGGACAACGGCAGCCGATCGGCGAGATCGAAGTACACCTCGGCAACCTGTGCCACGTCCACTCCGGAGTCCCGCGATACCTCGACGATGTCCAAGGCAGAGTAGGCGGCGGTCATCCCGGCCACGGAGAGCGCAAGCTCGGCGGGGACACCAGCGGCGGTCAGCTCGTCCCGGCGCTGCTCGAACTCGGCCAGATCGACACCGCGAAGGGTCTTCGGAAGCAGGCCGATCACCTCGGAGACGCCAGCCTGGAAAGCGGTGATCTCCGCAGCCATGTCGATCGGCGATCGGCGGTTGTGCATCAGCCAGCGCACGGCGCGCTCGACCAGGCGACGCCCCTCCAGCCGCATGTGCGTCTGCATCTTCGCGGCCACCCGGTTGTCCAGCGATTCGACCGCGTCCCAATGGGCCCGCATGCCGTACACCTCGTGGGCAACCACGTGCGCCCGAGTTATGTCGGCTGCGCTGGCGGCGGTTTCCTCACGCATCCGGTACAGGAACGTGATACCGGCGAGATTGACCAGGGTGTTCACCATCGCCGTGGTGATGATCTGCCGGCGCAGCGGATGGCCGTCGATCTGATCGGGGAAGCGCTCCTGCAATACCAGGGGGAAGTAGTCGTGCAGGATGTCCTGCAGGAACGGCTCATCCGGCAGGTTGGACGCGATCAGCTCCGCGGAGAGCTGGATCTTCTGGTAGGCGAGCAGTACCGCGAACTCTGGTGCGGTCAGACCGATGCCGGCGAGCTGCCGCTCCTTGAGCTGGCGCTCGGTGGGCAGGAACTCCAGTGTGCGGTCCAGGTCGCCCTGCTGCTCGAGCTGGCGCATCAGCCGGCCGTGTATGTGCAGCATTGCTGTGGCCTGCTCGAGCGAGCCGGCGATAGCCAGGTTCTGGTCGTAGTTGTCCCGCAACACCAGTTCGGCGACCTCGTCGGTCGCATCGACCAGCAGCTCATTGCGCTGGTCGGCGGTCAGTGTCCGGTCGGCGACCAGGCGGTTGAGCAGAATCTTGATGTTGACCTCGTGGTCCGAGGTGTCAACGCCGGCCGAGTTGTCGATGGCGTCGGTGTTGACCCGGCCGCCTGCCAACGCGTACTCGACGCGACCGAGCTGGGTCAGCCCGAGGTTGCCGCCTTCGCCGACCGCCCTGGCCCGCAAATCG
>DATAFN010000198.1:0-6163 GCA_036257435.1 Actinomycetes bacterium | reverse complement strand
CGCGCTCTACCCGCCGAAGCGGTTCTTCGGCGCCGCCCGCAACATCGAGCACGGCGGCTCGCTGACCATCCTGGCGACCGCGCTGGTCGAGACCGGCTCGCGGATGGACGAGGTGATCTTCGAGGAGTTCAAGGGCACCGGCAACATGGAGCTCAAGCTCGACCGGAAGCTGTCCGACAAACGCATCTTCCCGGCTGTCGACGTGGACGCCTCCAGCACCCGCAAGGAGGAGATCCTGCTGTCCCGCGAGGAGCTGCAGGTGGTGTGGAAGCTGCGCCGGGTGCTGTCCGCGCTCGAGGATCAACAGGCGATCGAGCTGCTGCTCGACCGGCTGCGCAAGACGCGCACCAACCTCGAGTTCCTCATGCAGGTGCAGAAGACCACGCCGATGCCGGACAACGGGATCTCCAGCTCGGAGGACTAGAGCCGCCAGCTCGGAGGACTAGAGCCGTCGGGAATGGTGGCAGGGGTGTCGGGCGTTACGTGAGCCCGGCACCGCCTCCCCGGTATCCGCGGAGCTGGTGCCCGGTATGGCACACTTGACCGTCGACGCCGGTTCACGCTCGTACTTGCGCGAGCGACCCGGCGGCCATCAGCGACAAGGAGCACAAGTGAAGCGCGACATCCACCCGGACTACGTCGTGACTGAGGTGACCTGCACCTGCGGGTACACGTTCACGACCCGTAGCACCGCCAAGAACGGCGTGATCCACGCCGATGTCTGCTCGCAGTGCCACCCCTTCTACACCGGCAAGCAGAAGATCCTTGACACCGGTGGCCGGGTGGCCAGGTTCGAGCGGCGATTCGGCAAGAAGGCCGAGTCAACCAACTCCTAGCTTTCGCCACGGCGCCGGCGCCGCCAGGGTCGACGACCCGGCGCCGGCGCCGTGGCCTGTTCAACACCAGCCGTACCCCAAGCGAGGAGCCCCATGTTCGAGGCGATCGAGGATCTGCTGGCCGAGCATGCCGACCTCGAGCGGCGGCTAGCCGATCCGGCGGTGCACGCCGACGCCGCGATTGCGCGCAATCTCGGCCGGCGGTACGCCGAGCTCACTCCGATCGTGGAGACCTACCGCGGGCTGCGGCAGGCGGAGGCTGACGTCGAGACCGCGCGCGAGCTTGCCGCCGAGGACGAGGAATTCAAGGTCGAGCTGGTCGAACTGACCGAGCACCGGGACGAGCTCGAGCAGCGGTTGCGGCTGCTGCTGGTGCCGCGCGACCCGCAGGACGACAAGGACGTGATCGTCGAGATCAAGGCGGGGGAAGGCGGCGAGGAGTCCGCGCTGTTCGCCGGCGACCTGTTGCGGATGTACCTTCGCTATGCCGAGCGCCGGGGCTGGCGGACCGAGGTCCTGGACTCGGTCCCGTCCGATCTGGGCGGCTACAAGGACGTCAGCGTCGCAGTGAAGTCGCGTGGCACGCCCGCGCCTGGCGATGGAGTCTGGGCCCGGCTGAAGTACGAGGGCGGCGTGCACCGGGTCCAGCGGGTGCCGGTGACCGAATCGCAGGGCCGAATCCACACCTCGGCGGCCGGCGTGCTGGTTACGCCGGAAGCCGAGGAAGTCGAGGTCGAGATCAACTCGAATGACCTGCGCGTCGACGTCTTCCGCTCGTCCGGTCCCGGCGGTCAGTCGGTGAACACCACCGACTCGGCGGTACGGATCACGCACCTACCCACCGGCACCGTGGTGTCCTGCCAGAACGAGAAGTCGCAGCTGCAGAACAAGGAACAGGCGATGCGGATCCTCCGCTCCCGGCTGCTCTCGCTGGCGCAGGACGAGGCCGATCGGGAGGCCGCGGACGCGCGTCGTAGCCAGGTCCGCACGGTGGACCGGTCGGAGCGCATCCGCACCTACAACTTCCCCGAGAACCGAATCTCGGATCACCGCGTCGGTTTCAAGGCGTACAACCTCGACCAGGTGGTCGACGGCGACCTCGACGCGGTGATCCAGGCGTGCATCGACGCCGACTCCGCCGCGAAACTGGCCGCCGCCGGGCAAGCCCGCTGATCGGAGCCCGGACCGGTGAACCTGCTGCTGCGCGAGGTGGCACTGGCCACCGAGCGGCTGGCCGAGGCCGGCGTTCCCGCACCTAGGTTCGACGCCGAGGAGCTGGCCGCGTACGTCCATCAGGTTGACCGCGGCCGCCTGCATACGGTGCCCGACGCCGAGTTCGATGCCGCCTACTGGGCCGCGATCGCCCGCCGGGCAGCCCGGGAGCCGTTGCAGCACATCACCGGGCGCGCGTACTTCCGCTACCGCGAGCTGGCGGTCGGCCCCGGGGTGTTCATCCCGCGCCCGGAGACCGAGGTGGTAGTCGGCTGGGCAATCGACCGGCTGAGCCGGATGGACGTGGCCGAGCCGCTGGTCGTGGACCTGTGCGCGGGCTCGGCGGCGATTGCGCTCGCGATCGCCCAGGAGGTACCGCGGGCCAGGGTGCACGCGGTCGAGCTGGACGACGCCGCGTTCGGCTGGGCCAGGCGCAACGTCGATGCGGCGGAGCAGTCGCTGGCCCGCCGGATCACGCTGCACCACGCCGACGTCAACGGTTGCCTGCCCGAGCTGAACGGACGGGTGGACCTGGTGATCAGCAACCCGCCGTACGTCCCACTTGGCGCATCGGTCCGGGACCCGGAGGTGGCCGAGTATGATCCGGCTCGGGCGCTGTGGGCGGGCGCGGACGGCCTGGACGTGATCAGGACCGTTGAGCGCGTCGCCGCGGGACTGCTCCGGCCGGATGGCTGGGTCGTCGTCGAGCATGCGGACGAGCAGTGGGCCGAAGCCCCGCGCTGCTTCCCCGAGGAGGCAGGATGGACCGAGGTGCGCGACCACCGCGACCTCGCCGATCGGCCCCGATTCGTCACCGCGCGCAAGGAGGCTAGCCCGCTGTGAGCCGTCGATTCGACTGCCAGGACCCGACCGAGCGGTCCCGCGGGCTCGATCACGCGACCGGCGCCGTCAAGCGCGGCGAACTGGTGGTGCTGCCGACCGACACCGTGTACGGGCTCGGCACGGACGCGTTCAGCCTCGGGTCGGTGGCCCGGCTGCTCGCTGCCAAGGGGCGCGGCCGGGACATGCCGGTGCCGGTCCTGGTGGGCTCGCCGAGCACGCTCAACGGCGTGGTAGCCGAGCTCTCGGAGGTAGGGCGCGCGCTCGTTGAGGCGTTCTGGCCGGGGCCGCTGACCCTGGTCTGCCGGCAACAACCGTCGCTGCATTGGGATCTCGGTGAGACCCGGGGCACGGTGGCGATCCGGATGCCGTTGCATCCGGTCGCCATCGACCTGCTGGTCGCAACCGGTCCGATGGCGGTGAGCAGTGCGAACAAGTCTGGCTCGGCGCCGGCTACCACCTGCGCGGAGGCAGAGACCCAGCTTGGCGACGCGGTCAGCGTCTACCTCGACGCCGGTCCGAGCGGTGCCCCGACACCGTCGACCATCGTCGATCTGACCCGGGATCGACCCCAGGTGTTGCGGGTCGGCGCGCTGCCGCTCGAGGTGCTGCGTGAGGTCGCCGCGGACCTCGAGGCGCCGAGCGGCGACGGGTAGGGTGAGCCGCCGATGCGCGAGTACCTGCTCGTCCTGATGGTGGCCGCCGCGGTCACCTACCTGTCGACCGGGGTGGTTCGCCGGCTGGCGATCGACGCCGGCGTAATGACCGCGGTGCGCGACCGGGACGTGCACGCGATTCCCACCCCGCGGCTGGGTGGGATCGCCATGTTCGCGGGCATGTGTGCGGCGTTGCTGGTGGCCAGCGCGCTGCCGCTGATGCGCAGCGTGTACGAGGAGTCCAGGGACCCGATCGCGCTGCTGTCCGGGGCCGCGCTGATCTGCCTGCTCGGCGTCGTCGACGACAAGTGGGAGATCGACTCGCTGACCAAGATGGCCGGCCAGGTGCTGGCCGCCGGGGTCATGGTGATCCAGGGCATCCAGATGGTGTTCGTCCCGGTGCCGTGGGGGACGGTGTCGCTGTCGACCAACGAGGGCGTGCTGCTCTCGGTGCTGATCGTGGTCGTAACGATCAACGCGGTGAACTTCGTGGACGGCCTGGACGGGCTGCTTGCCGGCATCGCTGCGATCGGGGCGCTGGCGTTCTTCTCGTACTCGTTCCTGTTCGCCGTCTCCGAGGGGGTCAGCCGATTTGCCGCCCCCACGCTGTTCTCCGCGGTGCTCGCGGGTTGCTGCCTGGGTTTCCTGCCACACAACTTCAACCCGGCGCGGATCTTCATGGGCGATTCAGGGTCGATGCTGATCGGACTGCTGCTGGCCGCGTCGACCATCTCGCTCACCGGTCAGATGGACGCCGGCTCGAGCAGCGCGGTGGCGCTCTCCCCGGCGCTGTTGCCGCTGGTGCTCCCGTTCGCGGTGATCGCGGTGCCGTTCGTCGACCTGCTACTCGCGGTGGTACGGCGGACCCGGGCCGGCCGGTCCCCGTTCGCGCCGGACAAGCAGCACCTGCACCACCGGCTGCTGGAGATCGGGCACTCGCATCGGCGGGCCGTTCTGATCATGTACTTCTGGTCCGCGTTGATCTCGTTCGGTGTGGTCGCGGTGTCCCTTACCCAGCTCAAGACCGCACTGTTCGCGCTGGTAGCGGTGCTGGTGGCGTTCGGGGTGTTCCTGCTCGGCTGGCCGCACCTGTCCGCCTGGGTCCGCCGGATGGCCGCGGATGTCGCCGAACGGAAGGCGGCCGACGCGGCCGCGCGCCAGGAGCAGGCAGCCCGCCGGGCCGAGGCCGCCCGCGCCGCCGAGGTCTCGAGCGAGCCGGCCGCCTCAGTGCCGGCGTCGCCGTCGTCTCCGGCCCGGACGACCGCACCGCCAATCTCAGCGCCCGCTTCGCCATCGTCCCCAGCCCGGGTGAGCCCACCTCCGACCACCTCATCGCCGGCTCCCGCCACCACCCCAAGATCGCCGTTTTCGTAATCGCGGTCCAGTCCTGCACACGGTGGACGCGTGTGCGGCATCTGCGTCCGGAGGTCGCCATGCTGCACAAGGCGGCGGTCCCGTCAACCTCCGAGGCGAATCGCCTCGGTTTCAGCACCCTTTAGGCCTTGACGCCGAGAACTTTGTCCTCTAAGAAGACAAAGTGTCGGCGCGGGCGCATGTTGCGTCCCTGCCGCAATCCCCGGCCACCCCAACGGGCGAGACATCACAGTACGCGCCGCCGGCCCGGCGCGAGGGTCGGTGCTCGCCGTAGCGCGCGACCGCTCGGTCCCACCCCGGCCTCGATGTCGGTCGCCCGGAGGGTTACCCGGGAGGTTCCATGCAGTCGGCACGCAGGGCGGCTCGATTATCGACCGTTCTGGCTCTGGTCGGAGCGGGCCTGCTCGTCCCGACCACTATCCAGCCCGCGGCCGGAGCAACGGCAGCCGCCGGCCAGTCCAGCGCCGTGATCCAGGCGAGCAGCACGCCGAGCTACCGGGTGCTGGTCTTCTGGAAGGGCAGCAGCGATAAGTCGCCCGCCGTCAAGGCCGGCATCGAGGCGATCCGGAGCATCGGTAAGGCATCCGGGTTCACGGTCGAGGCGACCGACGACGCCGCGCGATTCAGCGATCACCAGCTCGAGCGCTTCCGGATCGTGGTCTTCCTTGGCACCAGCGGCGACATCCTGACCGATGCGCAGCAGGCCGCATTCGAGCGCTACTATCGCGCCGGCGGCGGCTTCCTCGGGATCGGGTCGGCGATCGAGACCGAGCCGCAGTGGTCGTTCCTGACCGACGTGCTCGGCACTCGAGCCGCGAGCAAGACCGCTACGCAAGCGGGGACCATCAAGGTCGCCGACCGGATCCACGACGCGTCGAAGGATCTGCCCGAGTACTGGCAGCACACCGACGGCTGGTACAACTTCACGTCCAACGTCCGCGGCCAGAGCCACGTGCTCGCAACCGTGGTCGAGCGTGTAGACGACCTCGGCTCGTTCGAGCTGCAGCCGTGGGGTGGCCGGCTCACCGGAATCACCGGCGGCACCATGGGCCACGACCATCCGGTTTCCTGGTGTAAGGACTGGCAGGGCGGTCGCTCCTTCTATACCGCACTCGGGAACACCGGCGGCAGCTACACCACCAACCTGAGGACCCACCTCGGTGGCGCGCTGCGCTGGGCGGCCGGTCTGGCCGACCCGATATACAGCGACTGCGGCGCGACCGTGCTCGCCAACTACCAGCAGAC
>DATAFN010000171.1:0-4708 GCA_036257435.1 Actinomycetes bacterium | reverse complement strand
CGGCCGCGGGTTGTAGACGCCCTCCGGGCACGGCAACGCGTCGGCGGTCCGCTCCAGGAACGACGCCAGAGACGCCGGCTGCAGGTACGGATGGGCCGAAAGCGCGAGCGCTGCCACTCCGGCGACATGGGGGCTCGCCATCGACGTCCCCTGCAGGTAGCCCCAGCCGTTCACGTGCGTGACCGTATTGATGACGGTCGAGAGGACGGCATTGGCGATGGTCGAGACCGCCGGGTTCGGCTGCCGCGTGTCGCCGCCGGGCGCGCTGACGTCCACGACACCCTGCCCGTACGACGAGTAGTAGCTCTTGCGCTGCACGGTGCCGAGCGCGGACACCGTCACGACACCGGGAGCCTCGGCCGGCAGGTCGAGGCAAGCGTTGTTGATCTCGCGGGTCTCCACCGGCCCGCTGCCGTCGTTCGGGCTGCTGTCGTCGATGAACTTGTGCTGCAGGTCGACGTTGGAGTTGCCGGCCGAGGCGACGTTGAGCACGCCCTTGGTCTGCGAGTACCGCAGGGCCCGCTGCACGGCCTGCCAGACCGGCCGCTGCCGCTCGTCGTTGCGGCAGTTGAACTCCCACGGGTCGATGAAGTAGCTGTTGTTGGTGATCTGCATGCCGTGCTCGGCGGCCCAGACGAAGCCGCAGATCGCGGCCTCCGGATAGATGAAACCGCCATCGTTGACGACCTTGACCGAGGCGACCTTCACCCCTGGCGCCACCCCGGTGACGCCGATGCCGTTGATCGCGGCGGCGATGGTGCCGGCGACGTGGGTGCCGTGGTCGGACGTGGTCGGGTTCCAGGCGGTCTCGCTGGTGTCGACCACGCCACCCAGGCAGGACGCGCTCTTGCTGTGGTCGATCTGGGTCGCCAGGTCGGGGTGCGTGCTGGAGATGCCGCTGTCGAGCACGCCGACGACGACGTTGGAGCTACCGGTGGTCACCCCATGCGCTTGCACCAGGTCGATCTGCGGCATGTCCCACTGCAGACCCCATAGCGGTTCACCGGTCGGGTCCCCGGTCGCCTCCTGAGCGGCGGACTCGACCGCCTCGATGGTCTCGTCGTCGTCGAGCGCGGTGCCCAGTCCGGTGGTCGACGCCACGGCCTGGACGCCGGTGCCGGCAACAGCGGTTTCGAAGGTGGTATTGGTGGACCGTGCGACGAGCACGCCGATCGCCTTGTAGTTCGCTACGACGGTGCCACCCGCCGCGGCGACCCTGGCCTCTGCCTTGGCCGTCGAGCCCTCCGGAGTGAGGACGAGATAAGTGGTTTCCGGACCGGTGGCAGCGGCCGGAGCCGCTAAGACCGCGCTTAGCGCGAGGCCGGCGCCCACCGCGAGCGCCGCCGTCGACGCGAGCGCCTTACGACGAATGGAACTCAACTGGAACTCCCTGACTGAAGAGAGGCGCCCCCGTGCCGGCCACGGAGCCGGTCCCCCGGAACATACGTGCGCCGATCACGTCCGAACAACCCCTTAGGTGAACTGTGCGGTCACCGTGCCTCGTGTTTGGCGGTATCACCTCCGGCACTGAGCCACCCCGGCGGGGCCCTACCATGACGGCACCATGGAGAAGCTGAGCATTGACGGCGCCTACCTGTTCCGGCCCGAGATCCACGCCGACGACCGCGGCGAGTTCCTGGAGTGGTTCCGCGCCGCCGACTTCCTCGGCGATCTCGGCCACCGGCTCGAGGTCCACCAGGCCAACCTGTCGGTGTCCCGGCGCGGGGCGCTGCGCGGCGTGCACTACGCCGAGGTGCCACCCGGCCAGGCGAAGTACCTAGTCTGCGTGCGCGGCACCGTGCTCGACGTGGCGGTCGACATCCGGCTGGGCTCGCCCACGTTCGGCCGGGTGGATGCGGTGGAACTGGAAGGTGACCGGCGGCACGCGGTCTACCTCGCAGAGGGGCTCGGCCACGCGTTCATGGCGCTGACCGATGACGCCACCCTGGTGTACCTGTGCTCGCAGCCGTTCGCGCCGGACCGCGAGCACGGGATCAACCCACTCGACCCGGCGCTGGGTATCGCGTGGCCGGCCGGGATCGAGCCCCTGCTGTCGGCCAAGGACACGGCGGCGCCCACGCTGGCGCAGGCCGCCGAAGCCGGGCTGCTGCCGGACTACGAGACCTGCCTGACTTATCAGCAGTCACTTCACTAGTACCCGCGTCAGATCCAGGTGTGGAACCACATCCGCTGCCGCCACTGGTCGGTCGGAATCATCTCGGCGGTGTAGATCGGCCAGAACCAGACGAAGGTCAGTAGCACGAGCACGACCAGCCCGCCCGCGATGCCGATACCGAGCCCGCGCCGTCGCGGTGATGCGTCCGGGGGGCCGGTGATCGCGCCGAGCATGATGCTGGTCGCCAGCACGGTGAACGGCACGAACACGACCGAGTAAAAGTGGAAAATCGTGCGCTCCGCGTAGTAGATCCACGGCAGGTAGCCGGCGGCAAGTCCGGCCAGCAACGCGCCTGCCCGCCAGTCCCGGCGGCCGATCCAGCGCCACAGGCTGTAACCGAACGCGATCACGCCCAGCCACCACAGCGTCGGCGTGCCCAGCCCCAGGATCGCCCGGCTGCAGCCGCCGGACGCGGTACAGCCCGATTGCCCGGGGTCGAAGCTGTTGTAGAAGAACGACACCGGCCGGGCCTCGACCAGCCAACCGGCGGGATGCGACTGGTAGATGTGCGGTGAGTGCAGCCCGCGGTGGAACCGGAACGCCTCGGCGTGGTAGTGCCACCAGCTGCGAACCGTGTCCGGAATGAAGCCGTAGCTGGAGGACCGATCGTCCGCCCAGTGCCGCAGGTAGCTGTCGTCCGAGGCGAACCATCCGGCCCAAGCCGCCACGTAGACCACGAGCGCAACCAGTACGAGCGCGCCGAATGCCGGCAGCGCGTCCCTGACCAGGGCGCCGCGGGCCGGCCGGCGCACTCCGATGGCCCGGCGCGCGCCCATGTCCCAGAGCACCGCGAGCACTCCGAACGCGACGATGTAGAACAGGCCGTTCCACTTCGTCGCCAAAGCCGCGCCCAGGCATACCCCGGCCGCCAGTCGCCACGGCCGGTTCCGCAGCCAGGGTCCGAACGGGCTGCGATCCGGCGTCCAGTCCGGCTTGGACACCATCCTGGCCAGCCGCGACCGGGTCTGGTCCCGGTCCAGCAGCAGGCAGCCGAACGCGGCCACCACCCAGAACATGAGGATGCCGTCGAGCAGTGCGGTCCGGCTCATCACCAGCGCCAGCCCGTCCACGGCGAGCAGTAGCCCGGCCACACAGCCGAGCAGGTTGGAGCGGGTCAGCCGGCGGCCGATCCGGGCGATCATCAGCACCGACAGCGTGCCGAGCAGCGCCACCATGAAGCGCCAGCCGAACGGGTTGAAGCCGAAGATCCACTCGCCGACCGCCATCGTCCACTTGCCGAGCGGCGGATGCACGACGTAGCTCGGACCGCCGCTGAACACGTCGAAGTTGCCGTCGAGGATCCGCTTGTTGGCCTCGTCGGCGGCGATGTACGCGCGTTCGTTGCCGAACTTCAGCAGCGCGTAGGCGTCCTTCGGGTAGTACGTCTCGTCGAATACGAACGCCCTTGGGAAGCCGAGGTGTGCGAACCGCAGTACCCCGGCGACCGCGGCGATCGCGAGCGGTCCGGCCCAGCCGGCCCAGCCGCCGCGCGGCATCGGCGGGGACAACCGCTCGGCCAGCGGCGGGAGGTCGGGGATGACCGTGTCGGCCCGGTGCCGGCGCACCGCCCTGGCGTGCCGCAGCCGCAGCGCGGGCACCCGCCTGGTGTGGTCACCGGTCCGCCGACCGGTTGCGGTGTCGGCCGGCGGATCGATGCCGTCAGGCAGCTCGGTCATCGTCACCGCGCAATCGTACGTAGGTTCCGATCCGGGCTTGCCGGAACCGGCTCCGATCTTGCCTTGGACGCGCCCCGTCTGGGGCGCGTGCCAGTGCGCGCGGTTGAATGGCGGGGTGACCCGCCGTCCCGACCGCGCTGCGGACCGGCCGGCCGGAGCCGATCAGGCGACCGGCCGGCTGGTGCTGGCCGCGACCCCGATCGGGGACCTCGGCGACGCGCCACCGCGGCTCGGCCACGAGCTGACCACGGCCGACGTGATCGCGGCCGAAGACACCCGGCGACTGCACCGGCTGCTGGCGGGGCTGGGCGTGACGACGTCGGCCCGGGTGGTCTCGTACTTCGACGGTAACGAGGCAGCCAGGACCCCGGGTCTGGTGGCTGCGCTGCGGGCCGGGGAGCGGGTCGTGCTGGTCACCGATGCCGGCATGCCGGCGGTGTCCGATCCGGGGTACCGGCTGGTGCGGGCCGCGATCGACGCCGGCATCCAAGTGAGCGCGGTGCCGGGACCGTCCGCGGTGCTCACCGCGCTCGCCGTCTCCGGGCTGCCGGTCGACCGGTTCTGTTTCGAGGGCTTCCTGCCGCGAAAGGTCGGGGAGCGGGCTGCCGTGTTGCGCGCGCTGGCCGCGGAGCCGCGCACGATGGTGTTCTTCGAGGCGCCGCACCGGCTGACCGGCACGCTCGCCGCAATGGCCACGGCGTTCGGCGCCGAGCGGTCCGCCGCAGTGTGCCGCGAGCTGACCAAGACGTATGAGGAGGTTCGGCGCGGCGAGCTGGCCGCGTTGGCCGACTGGGCCGGCGCCGGCGTTCGCGGTGAGATCACCATCGTGGTCGCCGGCCGGCCGGCGGCGGACCCG
>DATAFN010000102.1:0-1959 GCA_036257435.1 Actinomycetes bacterium | reverse complement strand
CCCGCGAGGAGATCTTCGGACCGGTCCTCTCGGTGCTGACGTTCCGGACGCCGGACGAGGCCGTCGAGAAAGCGAACAACACGCCGTACGGACTGTCCGCCGGGGTCTGGACGGACAAGGGCTCCCGGATTCTGTCGATCGCAGCGCAGCTACGGGCTGGCGTGGTCTGGGCGAACACTTTCAACCGTTTCGACCCGTCCTCGCCGTTCGGCGGCTACAAGGAATCCGGGTACGGCCGGGAGGGTGGCCGGCACGGTCTGGAGGCCTACCTTGACGTCTGAGCCCAGCGCGCGGGCGCAACGGGTGCCGGTGCGCAAGACCTACAAGCTGTACATCGGCGGCAAGTTCCCGCGCTCGGAGTCCGGCCGGTCGTTCGTCATCAACGGCGCGAAGGGGCAATTCCTCGCGAATGCCGCGCTGGCCTCCCGCAAGGACGCCCGGGACGCGGTGGTCGCGGCCCGGGCGGCCTATCCGGGCTGGTCCGGCGCGACCGCGTACAACCGCGGTCAGATCCTCTACCGCATCGCCGAGATGCTGGAAGGACGCCGCGATCAGTTCGTCGACGAGGTCGCGACCGGCGAGGGGCTGTCGGCCGCCCGGGCCGGGGCGGCGGTCGACGCCGCGGTCGACCGGTGGGTGTGGTACGCAGGCTGGACCGACAAGATCGCGCAGGTGTACGGATCGTCGAACCCGGTGGCCGGGCCCTACTTCAACTTCTCCACTCCGGAGCCGACTGGCGTGGTCGCGGTCGTCGCGCCGCAGCAGTCCTCGTTGCTCGGGTTGGTGTCGGTGCTCGCGCCGGTGATCGTCAGCGGCAACACGGCGGTGGCCTTGGCCAGCGAGCAGCGGCCGCTGCCGGCGATCACGCTCGCCGAGGTGCTGGCCACCTCCGATCTGCCCGGTGGTGTGGTGAACCTGCTGACCGGCCGGGTCGCCGAGGTGTCCCCGTGGCTCGCATCGCACATGGACGTGAACGGGATCGACCTGGCCGGGGTAGCCGGGCTCGGGGAGCTCGGCGCGAGCCTCGAACAGGCTGCCGCGGAGAACCTCAAGCGGGTCAAGCGGCCGCCGGCGAAGGAGCCGTCCTGGATCTCGGCGGACACCGAGGGTCTGGATCGGATCGTCGACTTCGTCGAGACCAAGACGGTCTGGCATCCGGTCGGGGTCTGAGCTCGGCCGCGGATCGCCGGTCGCCGTCCGCCTCGGCCGGCATTTCCGGTTGCCACCGAACGAGTCGGGTACGGATACTGGAATGGTGATAAGGCGCGCACGTCGATTTCGCCGCCCCCGGATGACCGCGGGGCCGATGACGGCGCACTGACGCCAGCGGAACCGCACCCTCGCGGGTGCGCGCGTACCAGCCCCCGGTCCGCCGGGGGCTTTCGTATGCGCATCCAGCCACCCGAGCTATCTGGACTACACCTGCGAGGAGCTTGTCATGACCACACAAACGGACGACATGTCCACCACGATCACCCCCGACCAGCTCGAGCGCGCGCTGGCGCTGCGGGATCTCACCGACCCGGCCGTCGGGGAGCACGCGATCCAGCACGTCGTCATCGCACTCGAGGCGGCGTTGTCGGACCGGACCGGCCAGCCGTTACGCCGGGACTACGGCAGCCGGATCGTCACCGTTGCCGAGAACTACGACCGGCTGCGTTTCGACGCGGATGCGGTAACCAGGGATCGCCGGTACAGCCGGTATCTCGACACGGAGCGAATGCTCCGCTCGCACACGACCGCGCGGATCCCGGCGCTGCTGACCCGACACGCGATCGACCGGATGGGCGAGGTCGTCTACAGCGTGCCTGGCATGTGCTACCGCCGGGACGTCATCGACCGGCATCACGTCGGAGCACCGCATCAGATCGACCTGTGGCGGATCCGCACGGCCGGGCCCGCGCTGGCCGAGCCGGATCTGGTCGAGATGATCGACACTGTGCTGGCCGCCGTGCTGCC
>DATAFN010000060.1:0-19288 GCA_036257435.1 Actinomycetes bacterium | reverse complement strand
GCTGGCGGATGCGGGCAATGGTCAAGTCGTCCGGGCCACCGAGGTTGACAGCCTCAGTAGGGCATTCGAGGAGTCCGCCCGTGCCATTGCGTCACAAATACTGATCACGGCAGATATTCCTCAGGGCACTCCGACGGGTGACTTCAGCCTGCTGGTCGAAGCCCAGGCCGGTGATGTGACGCTGACCGACACGGCGGCCGGAATCCTCAACGCGGACGACGTCACGGGGCCGTTAGAAGCGCCGCCACTCGTGCCGGTAAACACCAGCGACGGCATGTTCGCCTCCCAGACCGTGCTCATTGCGGCCGCGATCCTGCTGTTCCTCGGACTCTCGATCATGCTGACCTATGGTCTGGCCGCGGCCGCCGCAAACCGCCGTGAAGCCGGCCTCCGGCGCCGGCTGGCCCACTACAGCCTGTCTAGCGTCCCCACCATGGAGGTGGCGCCGCCCGGCTTCGCTCCGGACGAGTCCACCGGTGGGAACCGGATCAGTACCGCCAGCCCAGGCGGCCGCACTGGCGCGAGCACGATCCTCGGCGAGTCCGGACTGGCTCGAACCGCGGTGAGCATCGCCGAACGGGTGGTCGCCAGCCAGGACAGCCAGGGGCGGTTGGCCGCTCGACTGGAATCCGCCGCCATCCCGCTGCGGGCACCCGAGTGGCTGGTACTCCACGTCGCAGCCGCGGTGCTACCGGCGATCACGCTGCTCCTGATCAGCGGCGGTGACCTCGCATTCGCATTCCTCGGCTTCTTGCTGGGTGTGTTCGGTCCGGTCGTCTACCTGTCGTTCAAGCGGTCGGGCCGGCGGCACCGGTTCGACGAGCAGCTGCCGGGCACGCTGCAGCTGCTGTCGGGCAGCCTGTCCGCCGGCTACTCACTGCCGCAAGCGGTGGACACGGTCGCGCGCCAGGCGAGCCAGCCGGTGGCTACCGAGTACGGCCGCGCCATCATGGAATCCCGGCTCGGGGTCCCGATCGAGGATGCGCTCCAACACGTCGCCGAGCGCACCGGCAGCCAAGACTTCGGATGGGTCGTGATGGCCATCCGGATCCAGCGCCAGGTTGGCGGTAACCTTGCCGAGCTGCTCAACACGATTGCGGGCACGCTACGCGAACGCGAGCGGCTACGCCGGCAGGTCCGCGTGCTGTCCGCCGAAGGCCGGCTGTCCGCGTGGATCCTTGGCGTACTGCCGCTGCTCTTCGCGATGTACCTGTTCGTGGCCCGGCGGGACTACCTGATGAAGCTGTTCACCGAGCCGATGGGCATCGCCATGCTGTTCGTCGGGGTCCTGGCCTTGGGAATCGGGATGTTCTGGATGAAAAAGATCGTGGACGTGGAGGTCTGACGATGAGCGACAGCCTGCTCCTCCTCGCCGGCCTCGGCGCGATCTTCGTGGCAACCGCCGTCACGTTCGCGACGCTCGCCGTCATCAAGGCCGAGCGCGCCCAGATGCGCCGGTCACTGGATGCGATGGACGCGTACCGTAACCCGCACGGCGTGCTAAGCGAATTGGACCGGCCGTTCTCGGAGCGGGTCATCAAACCTGGCCTGTGGCGGCTGGTACGTATCGGCCGGATGCTCACCCCTGGCTGGCAAATCGAGCGGATCCGGCGCAAGCTCGACGAGGCCGGCGGTCCCGCGGGCTGGGACCTGGACCGGGTGCTCGCGTACAAGGTGATCGCCCTGGCGCTTGGCGCAGTGCTGGGCGCGGGCCTGGCTCTGGTACTCGGCGGCTCGCCGGTCCAGATCGTGACCGCGGGCGTCCTCGCTGCCGCACTTGGCTACTTCGTGCCGAACCTGGCGGTCTCGCATATGGCCGACGCGCGGGCCGATCGGTTGCGCAGGGACCTGCCCGACGCGCTCGATCTGTTGACCATCACGGTCGAGGCGGGGCTCGCGTTCGACAGCGCGCTGGAGCAAGTGGCCCGGAACACTACCGGGCCACTTGCCGGCGAGTTCTTCCGGGTGCTCCAGGAAATGCACATCGGCCTCGGCCGCGCCGAGGCGTTCAAAGGTCTGGGCGAGCGAACCAACGTGCCCGAGCTACGCCAGTTCGTGACTTCGATGGTGCAGGCCGACACGTTCGGCATCCCGATCGCTCAGGTCCTGCGGGTGCAGGCGAAGGAGATGCGCACCCGCCGCTCGCAGCTGGCAGAAGAGCGAGCGCAGAAGGTGCCGGTCAAGATCCTCTTCCCGCTTATCTTCTGCATCATGCCGGCGCTGTTCGTGGTCATCCTCGGTCCGGCCGTGATCGACATCGTCCGGACGTTCGTCAGCCGCTAACTCGGCGCCGGCCATCGCAAGTCGTTTGCACTGGCCGGTACACGGCGACCGCCTCCTCCTCCGCGCGAATCCGCCGATCGCGCTCAAGCGGGGGCGGACTCGGTGGCAGTGTCTTCGTCCAGGTCGGCCGGCGGTTCCTCATCCTCGACGGCCTCGGGAACGTCGTCGGCCGGGGTCAGCCGGGCGAGCCAGCCGTAGATCAGTACGGCCAGGGCGGCGCCGATGACGGGTCCGAGCACATAGACGTACATCTGCTTCCACGCCTCGGCGCTGCCATTACCGGTGATTGACAGGACAACCTCCGGACCCAGCTCGCGAGCCCAGTTGAAAGCGGCACCGGTGGTAGGGGCGAGCACGAGGATCCCGATCGCCAGCGCGCCACCGATCCCCAGACCGGTCAGACCGCGGGGGGCCGCCGGATTAACCGCGAACGCCATCACCGCCATGACCAGGATGAACGCGCCGAACGCCTCGATGTACAGCGCGGTCGTGATGGCGACCCCAGGGTTGATCCGGGTGGCACCGAGGCCGGCATCCAGCGCCGCGTCGCCGTAGGCGGCAGCCAGCAAGGCGGCGCCGGTGATCCCGCCGAGCAGCTGAGCGATCACATAGGCGGGCACGTGCCGCCACGGAAAATGGCGGCCGGCGGCCAGCGCGACCGAGACTGCCGGGTTCAGGTGGGCGCCGGAGATACCCATGAACAGGTAAATCGCGATGCCCAGCGCGAATAAGTGCCCGATCGCGGTGATGAAAGGGTTGCTGCTGCTGATCACGGCGGCGCCGGCGCCGCCGAACACGAGGATGGCCGCGCCGGCGAACTCGGCGACGAGACGGCGAAGGTCAAGTTGAGTCACGGCGAATACCCAACCATTTCCGACGCCGGGGCGGCTACCGATTCTGCATGACAATTCAATAATGCCCCCTTCAAGTACGCCCGATCTGTGCCAATGTGAACAGCTGTGACCGCGACCGCCGCATCCGGGTATCCGGGCGCATGGTTGACCGCCCGCTTACCGCGCAGATTGCGGAAGCCGGCGCTGCTCTTGCGCGCCGGTCTTGTTCTCGTTTGTGGCGTGCTCGCGGTGCCGATGGGCCAGCCCACGGCGCTGTCGTGGCTGGCCGGACTGGCCGCGGTGGCGCTGCTGGGGTCACGGCTCACCAACCCGATCCTGCGCACCGCGGCGTTCGGGCTCGAGGCGCTGATCTGGGGCTTCGGTGTGGTCGCCACCGGCGGTCCGATGAGTCCGCTGCTGCCCTACCTGATCGCGCCGCTGTTCGCGACCGGATTCACGGTCTCGGTGCCGGGTGCGTTCGTCGTCGCCGGCGCAGGCGCGGTGGGGATCACCGCTGCCTCCACGATCATGGACTACCCGCTCACGACCGAGTTCAACGTCGCGGTCGGACAGTTCCTGATCGTCGCAACCCTGGTCGGGCTCATCGCCGCGTGGCTGCGCAGCCTCCGGATGCGGACCAAACCGGAGGCGCCCTATGTCGAAGCGCACCGGCTGCTCGCCCAGCTGCACGCGGTGGCCCTGCGACTACCCGGCTCGCTCGATCTGGTGACCATCGCGGATGCCCTGCTCGATCAGATCGCGCCGGCCGGTGAGGCGGCTGGAT
Organism: Actinomycetes bacterium; assembly: GCA_036257435.1. Taxonomy (GTDB): domain Bacteria; phylum Actinomycetota; class Actinomycetes; order JAKEEW01; family JAKEEW01; genus DATAFN01. The sequence continues at coordinate 15,388 of DATAFN010000060.1, read as the reverse complement.
TCGGTGAGTCCGCGGTTCTGGTGGATGTCGGTGGAGAACGCCTGGTGCCGCTCGCTCATCGCGGAGCCGAGCGGCTGACCTGGGACACGTCCGTCCACCGGCACGGTCCCTTGCGTGAGGCGTGGGCCCGCCAGAAGCTGCGAGTAGAGCACCGTCGGATGCCCGGCACCGCGGGCATCAAGGGTCCGGGTGTCAGCGTGGTAGCGCCGCTGTCCGCGGGCAACCGGGCGCTCGGCGTAGTCGTGCTGGAAAGCCGGCAGACGCGCGATTGCCCGCCCCAGCTGCGCCGCCAGGTCGCCGCAGTGGCCGAGACCGGAGCGCTCCAGCTGGCGACCGCGCTGCTGTTCGACGACGTTCGGGAGGTCGCCACCACCGAGGAGCGGCGCCGGCTGTCCAGGGAGATCCATGACGGGGTCGCCCAGGAGCTGGCCTCGTTGGGCTACGCGGTGGACGGGCTACTGATGACCGCACGCGAGTTCGGTGACGAGCGATACGCCGAGGGGATCCAGGGGTTGCGCGAGCACATCACAAAGCTGCTGGCAGAGCTGCGGATCTCGATCTACGACCTGCGCAGCGAGGTCGACCCGTACGGAGGCCTCGGCGCGGCGCTGTCCGAGTACGTCCGGACCATCGGCACCAGGAGCGACCTCACCGTGCACGTCAGCCTCGACGAGGCGCCCAATCGACTGCCGGCCCAGGCCGAGGCGGAGCTGTTGCGGATTGCGCAGCAGGCGATCGCCAACGCGCGCCGACATGCTCAGGCAGAGAACCTGTGGGTGACCTGCCGGGTGGCCCCGCCGCATGCGCAGATCGTGGTCGAGGACGACGGTCGCGGGCTGATCCCGGCCCAGGGCGACGGCTTCGGGCTGACCATCATTCAAGAACGGGCGCAACGACTCGGCGCGCAACTTGTCATCGGGGCCCGAGAGCCGTGTGGCACCCGGGTCGACGTCCGCATCGGGCCGGTCGCGGAACCGGACTCCGAGGCCGCACGTGACACATCGCACGACGATTGGGGGTCTCATGTCGACCACAGTGCTTTTGGTTGACGACCACGAGCTGATCAGGAACGGGCTGCGGCTGGCGTTCGAGCGCCATCCCGACTTCGAGATAGTCGGCGAGGCGGGCACCGTCGCCGCGGCCATGACCGCGGTCAACGAGCTGTCCCCCGACGTGCTCATCCTGGATGTGCGGCTGCCCGATGGGAACGGCCTGGAGACGGTACGCCGGCTACGCGCCGCGGGCGAGACGATGGGGATCGTCATCCTGACCATGTACCCCGGCGACGATCAGCTCCTGGGTGCGCTCGAGGCAGGTGCCTCGGGCTTCGTCGCCAAGAACGCGCCCGTCGGCGAGGTACTGGCCGCGGCCAGGCACGCGGCCGCGACCCCCCAGGCGTTCACCGCCTCCGAGCTGGCCGACGCGATGCGCCGCCGGCTCACCCCGCCGAGCGGCCCGCAACTCAGTCCGCGCGAGCGCCAGGTGCTGCAGCTGCTCGCCGACGGCAAGGCGGTGGCCGGCATCGCGTCGGAGCTGTATATCAGCGCATCAACGGCCAAGACGCACGTCGCCAAGCTGTACGAGAAGCTCGGCGCGTCCAACCGTGCGCAGGCGTTAATGATCGCGTTGCGCGCCGGGCTGCTGACGCCGGAGCGACCCGTATAATCGCCCGACCGGCCAATCACCCGAACGGGTGAGCGGAAAGTAGCCGCGAGATCGATACCCGCCCCGATCGCGGCTCGGCAGGATTGCGGACTGTCAGAGGTCGGGCCCGCCCGGCACGTTCGTCTGAGGCCCCGTGTGGAGGTCTGTCTCATGCCTGTCGTGTACTTAAGCAAGCTGATTATTCCTTGGGTCGACAAAGCCGTCGGCAAGGTCGTGAGTCGCCGTCGTGGCGGGGAGGATGGCGCCTCTGGCGTGGAGTACGGCCTGCTCGTCGCGGCAATCGCGGCGATCATCGTCGTGGTCGTGTTCGTACTGGGCCGCTGGGTGCTCGATGCGTTCACGGACACCTGCACCAGCATGGGCGGAGGCCCCGCCGACGACAACTGCGAGGAGCCGCCCGCCGGGTGATCCGGAGAGCCACTAGTCCCTGGACCGTGCCGGGGCCGTAGCTGGGTGGGGGGGACGGTTGAGGTGCGGAAGCTCTGAGCTTCCGCACCTCAACCGTCTCTGGCCGTATCCCGGCTCAAGACCGCGAACCATCGGCCTCGTAGGCTGATCTCCTCGACTGACGGCGCTCCAACAGCCAGACTGGGCGCGCCCCGACCGCGAGCGCGCGGGCGACGACTCGGAGAGGAACCCGGTGACGACTCGTACCAGGCTCGTGCTCGGCAGCGCGCTCATGCTGTTCCTGGAGCTGGCGCTGATCCGCTGGACCGGGGCGAACGTCGTCCACCTGAGCTTCTTCTCCAACTTCGTGCTGCTCGGATCGTTCCTCGGCATCGGCCTGGGCTTCCTGGTAGCGCCCAAGGAGCGCCCGGCTCGGCCGTACTACTCCCTGGTCACGCTGCTCGCGCTGGTCGGCTTCGTCCTGGCCAACCCGGTGACGATCGACCGGGCCAGCACCAACGTGATCTTCTTTACCAGCCTGGAGACGACCGGCCCGAAGCCATGGCTGTCGCTCTCGGTGATCTTCGTCGCGGTCGCGGTCATCATGGCCGGCCCGGGAGAGATCGTCGGCTCCTGCTTTCATCACCTGCCGCGGCTCGAGGCCTACCGGCTCGACCTGATCGGCAGCTTGATCGGCATCGTGACGTTCACGCTGCTCTCGTTCGCGCAGGCGCCGTCGGTGGTGTGGGGCGCGATCGTCGCGGTGCTCTACGCGATCCTGCTCGGCCGACCGGGCCGCGGGCTGGCCATCGCCGCGGCGGCCGGGCTGGTCGCGCTGCTGGCCGGCGAGACGGTCATCGCGCCGAAGACCGCGGGCGAGTCGGTGTCCTGGTCGCCGTACTACAAGGTAACCACCTACCTCCGGGACGAGGGCCCGACCAGCTCGTTGATGGTCAGCGTCAACGGCATCCCGCACCAGCGGGTCACCAGGGCCGCGGATCGCGAGCAGCAGGAGCCGCAGTACGTCACCGCGTACCAACGGCTGCCCGACCGCAACACGCTGGACAGCGTGCTCATCGTCGGGGCCGGCACCGGGACCGACGTCGCGATCGCGCTGCGGCAGGGCGCCCGGCACGTCGACGCGGTGGAGATCGACCCGGCGCTGCTCGAGCTGGGCCGTAAGCAGAATCCCGACCACGCTTACCAGGACCCGCGTGTTACCCGGTACGTGGACGACGGGCGGGCGTTCCTGGAACGGACCGACACCAAGTACGACCTGATCCTGTTCGCGCTGCCCGACTCGCTCACCCTGGTGTCCGGCGCCAGCTCACTGCGGTTGGAGAGCTACCTGTTCACCGAGCAGGCGTTCGCCGCCGCACGCGAGCACCTCAGGCCGGGCGGCGCGTTCGCGATGTACAACTTCTACCGTGAGGGCTGGTTGGTCGATCGGCTGGCCGGCACGCTCGACCGGGCCTTCGGGCACGCGCCGTGCGTCGACGCGAACCCCAACTACGGACAGCAGGCCGTCATGGTGGCCGGGCTGAGCGTCGCCGACCAGGCCTGCGCCCACACCTGGGTGCGCACCGCGGCCACGCCGGCGCCGTCCACCGACGACAAGCCGTTCCTCTACGTCCGGGACAGCTCCTTCCGGAACCTGGAGGTGTACTGGCGGACGCTGGCGCTGATCCTCCTGGTCAGCCTGTTCAGCGTCCTCGGTGTGTTGCTGGCCCGCAGCCGGGGCGCGGTGGCGGGCGTTCCCGGTGGCGGCGCGCTGACTCGGATATTCCGCTATCGCGATCTGTTCCTGCTCGGTGCCGCGTTCATGCTGCTGGAGACGAAGTCGGTCACCGGGTTCGCGCTCCTGTTCGGCACCACGTGGGTCGTGAACGCGCTGGTGTTCGCCGGGGTGCTGCTGGCGGTGCTGGCCGCGGTCGAGGTGACCAGGCGGCGTACCACACCGCCGCTGCCGGTCATGTATGCGATCCTGCTCGGCGGATTGGCACTGGCCTGGGTCGTGCCGAGTTGGTGGCTGCTCTCGCTGCCGATCGGGCCGCGCGCATTGGCCGCGATCACGATCGCGTTCCTGCCCATCTTCGCGGCCAACGTCATCTTCGCGAAGCGGTTCGCAGAGACTCCGGATCCCACGCTTGCGTTCGCGGCGAACCTGCTCGGCGCCATGGTGGGCGGGTGCCTGGAGTACCTGGCGCTGCTGTTCGGCTACCACGCGCTGCTGGTTCTGGCCGCAGCGCTGTACGTCGGCGCCTACCTGGTCAAGCCGAGCACGCCGCAGCCGGCGTCGGTCCCGGATAGTGCGGCTCCGGCGCCCGAGCGCGCGGCAGCTGCCGCCGGCGCTTCCTGAACTAGGCGGACGCCAGCAGCTCGGACAGCCGGTCCGCGATCACGTCCCACCGCCACGCCTGCTCGACCCAGGCCCGGCCCCGGCGGCCGAACTCGGCGGCCTTGTCCGGATCGAGCAGCAGCTCGCTGATCCGTTCAGCGATCTGGTCCTCCGAGCGCCCGTTCACGACGTACCCGGTCTCGCCGTCCAGCACCGTGTCCGGCGCGCCACCCGAGTCGCCCGCCACCACCGGCAGCCCGGTCGCGGAGGCTTCGAGATAGACGATGCCCAGCCCCTCCACGTCCAGCCCGCGCCGGCGGGTGCGGCACGGCATCGCGAACACGTCGCCGGCGTCGAAGTAGGCCGGCAGCTCGGCCCATGGCACCGAACCGGTCAGCACGACCTCCCGGTCCAGGCCCGCCGCCGCGATCATCCGCAACAGCCGGCCACGGTAGGGACCGCCGCCCACCAGCAACAGCGCGGCGTCCGGCACCCGGCGCTTGATCTCCGGCAGCGCCCGGATCAGCGTGTCCTGGCCCTTACGCGGCACCAGCCGGGACACGCATACCACGACCGGGCGGTCGGCCAGCCCCAGCTGAGCACGGACCTGCACTCCGCCGCTGTCCGGGCGGAACACCCGTTCGTCGACACCAGGAGCAAGCCGCACCATCCGGGCAGCCGCAGCCGGGGTCAGTGCAGCCGCTACCCGCGTGCGGTGGTACTCGCCGAGATAGGTCACCACGTCCACGCCTTCGCCGATCCGGCGCAGCATCTGGCGTGCGCCCGGCAGTGCGGCCCAACCGGACTCGTGGCCGTGGGTCAGCGCGACGAACCGCTTGATCCCGGCGTCGCGGCGTAGCGCCGGCGCCAGCAGGCCGAGCGGCGCGGCCGCGCCGAACAGTACGGAGTCGCAGCCGTGCCCGGTGGCGATCTGCCTGGCCCGGCGCAGCACCCCGGGCACCGGCAGCATGAGGGAACCGGGATGTCGGATCACCGGGAACGGCAGCTTCGCGTCGTAGTCGGCGGCGCCGCGCCAGGCCGGGGCGTAGACCACAACCGAGCCCGGTGGCTGATGGATCGCGAGCGAGTGGACGAACGCCTGGATGCCGCCGGGACGGGGTGGGTAGTCATTGGTGACGACGAGCGTTCGAATCACGGCCCGCCCACCGTAGCCTCCGCCTGGTGCAGCTTCTCCCAGTCCCTGGCGAGCGCCATCCGCTCCGGTGCGGTCGGGTGCGACGCAAACAAGCCGTAGACCAGCGGCGGCGGATCGAGGTCGGAGAGGTTGGCCGCCGCGAGCCGGTGCTGCATGCCGATGAACGTCTGCGGATCCCTGGTGAGGTCGAGCGCATGCACGTCCGCCCGCGCCTCGATCCGCCGGCTCATCAACAGCTGCACCGGACCGCCGAGCGCGGTCAGCACCGTCACCAGCGCGAGCACCAGCGGCACCGACCGCGCATCGGCCAGGCTCGCGACGCCGGCTTGGGAAAGCACTCGAGCGTTGCCGAGGAGGAGGTAGAGCAGGCAGACCGCCGCGGCGGTGCCCAGCGCGCCGAGGGCGGTGCCGAACCAGACATCGTGATGCTTGACGTGACCGAGCTCGTGCGCTACCACGCTGCGGATCTCCTCCGGTCGCAGCTGCTCGAGTGCGGTGTCGTAGACCACGATCCGCCGGGTCGAGCCGATCCCGGATACGTACGCGTTGAGCGTGGTGGTCCGTCGCGACGCATCCGCCACCAGCACGTCCTGGATCGCGATGTCGTCGCGCCGCGCCAGCTGGAGCAGTGAGCTGCGCAGCTCCCCCGGCGGCATCGGGGTGAACTTGTTGAACACCGGCTCGATCAGCACCGGATAGAGGAAGGAGATCACCACCACCAGCAGCGCGCCCAGCACGGCACCCGGGATCCACCACCATCTCGGCGTCACCCGCACCAGGCCGTAGAGGCCGTACAGGACGAGCAGCAGGACCGCCAGGCTGATCCCGAGGCTACGCAACCGATCCAGCGCCCAGCTCCCCCAGGTCTGGGTGGACAGGCCGTAGCTGCGTAGCACCGACTCGGCGCGCAGGTCGAACGGCAGCATGGCCAGCCGGCCGATGAACACCACCGCGAGCCCGCCCAGCAACACCTGCCAGCCCCAGCCCCCGCCGAGCGGCCGGGCCAGCCATTCCACCAACTTCGCGCCCCACGGAGTGAAGCCGAGCAGCAGTGTGATCGCAAGCCCGATGAGCAGCGACAGGTAGGCGGGTGGGCGCACGGCCCGGTGAAACGCGTTCTCCCTGGCGATCTCCGCTGCGGTGAAGTCGGCGGTGGGATCGACCGGGGTGCGGCCACCGGGGACCGGCGGGAGCGTGCGCCACGGGACGCCGGTGGCTGCGATCATCACGAGGGCGACCACGAGCAGCGCGAGCACCACCAGCGCCGCCGTCCGGGCCCGGTTGTCGGTCATCCGGCCAGGCTCTCCAGGTAGGACCGCCACTGGCTGGTGAACCGTGCCGTTGTCAGGTCGAACACCGCCTCGAACGCCGGATCGAGTGACGCGTCGGACGGCTCGGCACCGAGATCGCCGGCGCCGACCGCCCGGTAGAACCGCACCAGCTTGCCCTGACCGTACCGGTCGGCGAGCAGTCTGCAGGCCAGCCATGCGCTTTCGTACACCTCGGCCAGCCGCTCATTGGTGGGCTCGAAGTCCTTCAACGTCGGCAGCACCTTGGGCAACCGGCCGCGACGTACCGCGGCCAGCACGTCCTGCGCGGAGACGGAGACCGGGACCTGCACACCGCGATAGGCGACATAATCGGCAAACCCCTCGGACAGCCAGGTCGGGGTGGACGAGGTGGTGGCGTCGTGGGTGGCGACGTGCGTGATCTCGTGCGTCATCACGACTCGGCGGCCGAGGGTGCCGAGCTGGGCCCACAGCTGCGGATTGATGATCACCCGATCACCGGCCGAATCGTCCGCCTGCTGGCCGGTCTCCCGCCGGGTGACCGCGGCGATCTGGTCATAGAAACCGTCCTCGACGCCGGCCAGCCGTTCCATCTGATCCTGGGTGTCCGGCAACACGACGATGACCTTTCCGGGCCAGTCCACACCCCAGACACCGGTCACTCGCGTCACGGCGGCATCGGCGTCCGCCGCGAACTGGCGGATCCGGCTGGTGGAACCGAGCCCGAGCACCAGGCTGTGCTCGCCGGCGACCACGTTGATTGCGCCGAGGTCCCACAAACCGACCTGGCTGCGCTGGCCGGCACTGGATCCGTCGCGGTCGGAGGTCAGGTACCAGCGACCATCCCGCTGGACGACCGTGTAGTACAGCCTGAGCTTGGACTGCGCCTCGTCGTAGCCCTCGAGCTGGTACCGCAACGCGACCTCGACCGTCCACGCAGTCGAGCCGAGCGCCGCCCGGCGCACATTTGACAGCTCGAACGGGTCGATGACGGTGACCGAGTACTCCCAGGACCGCAACGGCAACGCGGTCAGCGAGTCGAACGCCCTGCCCTGCCGGGACCGGAACGAGCGCGCCTGCGGGTCGATCGTGGCCAGGTAGGCGCTCCTGTCCTTGGCCAGAACGGCTGCGGCCCTGACCGCCAGCAGGTCGAGCAACGCCGACCTGGCCGTGGTGGCTTGCCCGGTCGAGGCCTGGCCGGGCGTGACCACGGCGCCGGAACGGACCGGAGACCCGGCTAGCCGGGTCCGGCTCGGCTGCAGGAGCGCGGCGCTTGCCCCGGCGAGGCCGACCGCGACCACCAGTCCGAGCGCGGTCAGCGATACTCGCAGCCTGCGCCGGCGCGGGATGACCGGTTCGGGGATGCCCGGCTCGGGAGCACCGGGGACAACGGGGTCGCGTGGCCGGTGCGGGCCGGTCAGACCGGCAGCGGCCCGGCCGGGCCGCCTCAGCTGCGGCTCTTGATCGGGCGCGGTCCAGCTGGTGGCGGCTCCCGCCGGTGAGGCAAGCGCCGGTTCAGCCGGCCGGCCGTCGCCACTCGACCTGCCGGGGTCACGTCCCGGGCGGCCGGCTGGCGGGGTGCCGCCTGGCGGCACCTCCGCTGGATCCGGCATCCGGCGCTCCTCCGACGTTCGGTCCTACCTGTTCGATAGTAGGTGGGGCCGGAGTAGCGTCCGCCGGCCATGGACGGCCGCGCGCCACGGGGCTGGCGGCGACCCATCCAACCGAGCCGGTGAAAGAGAACCGGCCCCGGTCCGCGGGGGGAACGGACCGGGGCCGGGATTTGAGACGCGCCGCGGTCAGCCCACGCGGCGAGCGCCCACGTACGCCATGGTGTCGATCTGAGACACCTTGACCACGGTTCGCGGGTTCGGGGCGTGAATCATCAGACCCTCGCCGATGTAGATCCCCACGTGGCTGATCGGACTGTAGAAGAACACCAAGTCGCCCGCCTTGAGGTTGGACTTGGACACCGAGGTACCCACGGTGGCCTGCGCCCACGACACTCGGGGGAGCGCTACCCCGGCGGCTGCCCAGGCCTGCTGGGTGAGCGACGAACAGTCCCACGAGCTCGGCCCATCGGAGCCCCACACATAGGGCTCACCGATCTGGTCGATCGCGAAGCGGATTGCGGTGCCGGCGCGGCCACCGGGCAGGTTGTTCAGTACCGACTGCGGGACCACGAGCGAGCCGGTGCTGTTCAGGAAGTCACGCTGGTCGGCCTCCAGACCGGCCAGCAACCACTCGGCCCGGCGCAGCCTCGCTTCGATCTTGTCCCGCTGCTTGAGCAGGTCCTCGCGCAGTGCGCCGATCTCGGCGATCTGCTGGCCCGCCACCACCTTCGTGGCCAGCAATTGCTGATGCACCGCCTGAACCTCACGCAAGCCGTCCGCCTGCTGCTGGGTCAGCTGGTCCAGCACCAAGGCGCGATGCAGGAACTGCTGCGGACTGGCCGAGAGCAACAGCTGAAGGGTCTGGTCGACGCCGCCGGTCTGATAAGCCATTGCTGCGTAGATGCCGCTCTCGCGCAGTAGCAGGTCGACCTTGGCCTGCTGGATCCGGATGGCGTCCTGGGTCAGCTTCAGCCGCTCCTCAGCGGCCTTGATCTGAGTGCGGAAGTCGTTGTATCGCTCGGTTGCCAGCTCCGCCTGGTGGTAGAGCTCCTGGATCTCCCGCTGCGCATCGGTGATGTTGGTCGGTTGAGCGTGACCGGCACTTGGCGCCGCTACCACGGTCAGTGTGGCCGCTACACACAACCCGACGAAGGTGCGGCGCGAGCGTCTGTGCGGGGGGCGGTCCGGACTGGCAGCGACCACGCTGAGCGGCACCTCATTTCTCTCGATGCCGCCTACCGGGTGTGCTAACGGGTCGGGCACGGGCCCTACGGGAGGAACCCGAGGATCCTCCCGATTCACCCTGGGGAATGGTCCCCGGCTCCGGGCGGCCGTCGAGCTGGCCGTTCCGGACTCGGCGGAGGTGCGCACCGCCATCCCGGCGGGATGGACGTCGGTCGTGGCACCTGGCGCGGAAAAATATCGTGAACCGGAGCCCGCGGCCAATCCTGTAAGCGGATTCTTTCACGATCGTGTCGCGAAGCGATGACGAAACGGCCACGGCAACGCCGTGACCAGCGGCTTCACCCGCGGGTCACGGCGCGGCGGTAATGGGCCGGTTCAGCCCACCCGCCGGGCTCCCACGTAGGGCATCGAGTTGACGCCCGCCACCCGAACCACGTCTCCGGCATGTGGCGAGTGGATGATCATGCCGCTACCGACGTAGATGCCCACGTGGCTGATCGGGCTGTAGTAGAACACCAGGTCGCCGGGGGCCAGCGAGGACTGTGGCACGAACTGGCCGTACCCGTACTGCCCTGCCGACGAGTGTGGGAGGGATACCCCGGCCGCGGCCCAGGCCGCCATGGTCAGGCCCGAGCAATCGAAGCTGTCCGGCCCGGCGGAGCCCCAGACGTAGGGATCGCCAAGCTGTGCTCGAGCGTACGCGACCGCGGTCGCGGCCCGGCCGGTGGCGTTGGCCGGCGGGGGCGGCGGCGGGTCGGTGGGCGGGCTGACGATCTCCTGGCGCTGTTCCGCGGTGAGCTGGTTGAGCAACGCCCGCGCCTTACGCAACTTCTCCTCGACCGTGCGCTTCTGGGTGGACAGCTCCTTGCGCGCCGACTCGATCTCGTCGATCTCCTGATCGGCCTTCATCCGGGTCACCTGCAGCTCCTGCTGCGCGGCTTGCAGCCGGCGCAGCACGCCGGCCTGCTGGTCGGAGAGCTGATCGAGGGTCGAAGCCTGATTCAGAAACTGTGTCGGGTCATTCGACGTCAGCAGCTGCAGCGTCCGGTCGATTCCGGCGTTGCGGTAGGCAAGTGCCGCGAACGCGCCCAGCTCGTCCTGTAATACGTTCAGCCTGCGCTGCTGGGCGGCGATCCGGTCCTGCACGACATTGAGCCGCTTCTCCGCGGCCTGCAGGCGCTCGACCGCCTCGTTGTAGCGCTCGGTAGCGATTTCCGCTTCGTGGTTGAGCTGTTCCACGTCGTTGCGTACTTGCTCAACGGACCGCGGTTGTGCATAACCGGCCGATGGGACGGCCAACAGTGCGACAGCAGCAGCCGCGGTGCAGAGAGCGAGAAAGGTACGCGCGGGTCGGCCCGTACTATCTGACGCCACCGTGCGCGGCACCCCTTTCCGAGACCGCCTACCGGGTGAGCTGAGGGGTTCGGGCGGGGGAAGCTGCTGCCCTACGGTGCTTGGCGGCGGGGCCGCTTCCACACCGATTTACCCCCGGGGAAGACCGCTTCCCCGGCTCCGGTCGACCGCCCCGTAACGGCCTGGCCGGACTCGGCGGAGGTGCCTACCGGCCTCCCGGCTGGATGGCCGACGGTGCAGGCACCTGGACGGGCACCTTACTGAAGAAGGGGTGGCACGGCAACGCGAACCTGCGATTCCGGCCCCGCTAACGCTCGTGTACGAGGTGGATCAGAAGCGGTCCGGCGAGGTGTTGTCACGCCGTTCGAGCCGCCCGCGAGCACCCGTCGGATGGCGTCTCACCTGCGCTTTCGTCGGTCACCAAGCGCAGCGGCGGGACCAGCCCGGAACCGGCCAGCACCGCCAGCGCGGCCTGCTCGTCGGGGTCGAGCTCGATGCGGCGTTTCGGTAGCTCGAGCAGCACGGTCACCACGCAGTCCGGACACGCGATGTCGCGCATCGAACACTGGTTGCAGTCGATCAGCATTGGTCCTCCCGGGCCGAGCTGGTCTGTCGGATCCCGACGCTAACGACCACCACCGACAGTTTCGATCTCACCGCCGCCCCGCAGCCAGGCGCGCGGGGTCAGGACCGCGCCAACCGGCGCAGCAGCGTCGCCGCCGGTACCGGCCGGGCGCCGCTGCCGCGCACGCCGTCGGCGACCTCACGATCGCTGGACACCACCACCACCGGACGGCCCGCCGGCTCCAGCCGAGCCAGCCGGCGGATCAGCTCGTCCGCGGTCTCCCCCGGCGAGCTGAACAGAACTCGAACGCCGCGCGGTGCGGCCAGCACCACCGGGGCGGTCAGCGCGATCCCGTCGAACACACAGGTGATCTCGGCCCGGGTCCGGGCGGCGAGGGCACCCAGCCCATTGAGCAGCCGTGCCCGCTGGTCCTCCAGGGTCAGCTCGCCGTAGCCGGTCTTGGTGACGTTGTAGCCGTCCACGATCAGGTGTACCTGTGGCAGCGCCAGCAGCTGGTCGAGCACCGCCGGATCGGCCGCGTCCAGGGCCCGGCCGCCGATCGCTGCGATATCCACGGTGTCCGGGACGACCGCCCCGGCGGTGTCGGCCGGCCGGATCGTTGCCGGCGGCAGCGCCAGCTCCCGCCGCAACCCCTGCGCGGCGTCGAGCACGGTGTCGAGCAGCAACCGGAGCCGGACATCCTCGGCGGTACGGCCCTCCCGGGCCGCCCGGCGCGCCGTTTCCAGGCTGGCCTCGGCCTCGGCCAGCCTGGCGCGCATCCGCCGCAGCTCGGTTTCCGCCCCGTTTCGGGTGGCGTCCGCCTCGGCGAGCGCGGCGGCCAGTGCCGTTTGAGCCTGGTTCGCATCGGTTTCAGCCGTTTTCGCCCGCTCCCGCGCGTCGCGCAACTTGTACCGCAACTCGGAAATCTCCGACTTGGCCTTGTCGATCTCGCCACGGAGCCGGCTCAGATCCGTCCGGGCCGCCGACCTGGCAGCGGCGAGCTGCTCCTGCAGCTTGCTCGCCGCCTGTGCGGTCCGGGCCGAGTGTGCGGTCGAGTCGGCCTCGGCCAGCTCCGCCACGGCGGCCTCGACGTGCCGGTCCCACCCGGGCGGGCGGAGCAGGTAGGCGACCGCTGCGACATCGAGCGGATCCGCAGCCGCCGGCGTCACTCCGGCGTCGAGCGCGGCGGCGACATCGGGCAGACCGGTCCGCACCCGATCCGCCACTCGGGACCGAAACGCGGTGTCGGTCTCGAGCGCCCCCGCTATCGGGGTGGCGGCCAGCCGCCGCCGCTGCGGCGCGAACCGGGCGAACTGCCGGAGCGCGGACGGCACCTCGTCGGACGCGAGCGCGCCGAGCGCATCCGCGGCAAGCGCGACGACCCGCTGGCGCACCGGCTCCGGCAACACGACAGCCACTGGCGCATCCGGCTGCGGGTCCGGCGCCATGTCCGGCACCGCGTCCGGCTGTGGTCTCGCCGGCTCCGCGGGCAGCTGGCCCGGATCGATCACGGCGCCTCCTCTCCCCCACGAGCCTAGGTCGTCTCCGACGGATCCGACGGACAGATTCCGCCTGGCGAGGATCGGCCAGACCGGGACCGAAATCCGGCGTGTCGGACCCGTTGAACTGTCGGTTAGGACTCCTACCGTCGGGAACATGACGGCGATGCAAGCGACCCGGGCGGCCGTCCAGGGCACGTTCGACGAGCTTGGCACGCCACTGCGGGAGGCGACGTTCGTGGTCGTCGACCTAGAGACCACCGGCGCCGGACCGCGCGCGGCGATCACTGAGATCGGCGCGGTCAAGGTGTGCGGCGGTCAGCTGCTCGGCGAGTTCCAGACACTGGTCAACCCCGGCGAGCCGATTCCGCCGTTCGTCGCCGTGCTGACCGGCATCACCGATCTCATGGTGGCCACCGCACCGACGTTGCCGGCGGTGCTGCCACAGTTCCTCTCCTTCGCCGAGGGCGCCGTGCTGGTCGCCCACAACGCGCCGTTCGACGTGGGCTTTCTGCGCGCGGCTTGCGGCGAGCTCGGTTACCCGTGGCCGGACTACGAGGTCATCGACACCGCCCGGCTGGCCCGCCGCACGCTCACGCTGGACGAGGTCGCCAACTGCAAGCTGGCCACGCTGTCGCGGTTCTTCCGCACCGCCACGATGCCGACCCACCGCGCGCTCGATGACGCGCGCGCCACGGTCGACGTTCTGCACGGGTTGCTCGAGCGGGTCGGTTGTTACGGCGTGACCTCACTCGAGGAGCTGGCCACGTTCTCGGCGAGGATCTCCCGGGCCCAGGTCAGCAAGCGCTACCTCGCTGCCCGGATGCCGAGCGCGCCCGGCGTGTACATGTTCGTCGGACCCCGCGGCGAGGTGCTCTACGTCGGAAAGTCGCGCAACCTGCGGGCCAGGGTGCGCTCCTATTTCACCGCGGCCGAGACCCGCAGCCGGATCACCGAGATGATCGGACTGGCCACCGACGTGGTGCCGATCGCGTGCCCGACCGCACTCGAGGCCGAGGTGCGGGAGCTGCGGCTGATCGCCGAGCACAAGCCGCGCTACAACCGCCGCTCCCGGTTCCCGGAGCGTGCGCTGTGGCTCACGCTGACCGCGGAGGCGTATCCGCGGCTATCGCTGGTCCGGGAGATCCGCGACGACCGCACCGGTTACCTGGGTCCGTTCGGTTCCCGCCGGGCCGCCGAGCAGGCGATGACCGCGCTGCAGGAGGCATTCCGAATCCGCCAGTGCTCAACCAGGCTCTCGGTGCGCCGGCACTCCCCCGCCTGTGTGCTGGCCGAGATGGGCCGGTGCAACGCACCGTGCCAAGGGCAGGAAAGCGTCGAGGAGTACGGGCACCACGTGGCTGCGGCCGAGCGGGCGATGCGGTTCGACATCCGCGCGCTGCTGGCCGCGCATATCGGCCGGATCGAGTCGCTGTCCGCGGTGCAGCGGTACGAGGACGCCGCGATACACCGGGACCGGCTGGCCGCGTTCGTGCGTGCCGCGGCCCGGATGCAGCGCCTGTCGGCGCTGATCGGCTGCCGGCATCTGGTCGCGGCTAGGCCGGCGGCCAACCAGCCACGGCACTGGGAGCTCGCGGTAGTCCGATCTGGCCGGTTGGCCGGCACCACAGTGATGCCGCCCGACACCGTGCCGGCCGCATTCGTGGCCGCGCTCGTTGCCAGCGCTGAGACCGTAACGCCGGCGCCTGGTCCGCTTCCGGCGGCGCTGGCCGAGGAAACCGAAACGATCCTGCGCTGGCTCGACCAACCGGGCACCAGGTTGGTCGAGCTCGACGGACAGTGGGCGGTGCCGTTGCATGGCGCGGAATCGGTGAAGGAGTGGATCGACGCCGCGTTCGGCGACGGCGGTCTTCAGCTGGAGCGGGATCCGCACCCCGGGCCGCGCCCGGTCCATCGGCCTACGAGATGATCGAACCGTGGTCATCCCCATCCATGACCGGAACCCGACGCAGCACCCCGCGTACGTCACCTACGCGCTCATCGCCATCAACGTCGTGCTGTTCGTGCTGGGACCACTGTCCGGGTTGTCCGGAACGTCGCGCAGCGAGGCCGACCGGGCGTGCCAGCAGGCGATCTACTTCATCGAGTACGCGGCTATACCGCGGGAGATGATCCACAACGAGCCGCTGGATCCGGACGTGATCCGGGTCGCGGTCGGTAGCCGGGTGGTGGCCTGTGAGGTTCCGCAGCACACGAAGATCCCGTTCCTGTCCGTTCTGTACGCGATGTTCCTGCACGGCGGATGGCTGCACCTGATCGGCAACATGCTGTTCTTGTTCGTGTTCGGCAACAACATCGAGGATCGGCTCGGCCACCT
>DATAFN010000210.1:0-14932 GCA_036257435.1 Actinomycetes bacterium | reverse complement strand
AGATCTACCAATCCGACTGTAGGGACGCTAACTAGACGAGTACCTTCGCCACATGGGGAAAGTTGCCAACGATGCTGTCACCAGTTCGCCGGTCTTGCCAGACCTGCCTTCGGTGACCGACGTGCCCGCCCCCGGTTCGACCGGCTCCCAGGCCGTCCTCGGCTACGGCTTGACCCAGGGCAGGATGTCCGGCACCTCCATCACGTTCAGCCGCTGCACCAGCCGGCCCAGTCCCTCCTTGCCGGCCAGCAACGAGGAACCGGTCAGGCATGGCGATTCGAGCACTTCCGCCACGGTCAGGCCGTATCCGAGCACGGCCTGGGCGCCGGTCGAACCCGCGGCGGGCGCATCGGTCACCAAAGCCGGGTCTGGCAAGACCGGCGAACTGGTGACAGCATCGTTGGCAACTTTCCCCATGTGGCGAAGGTACTCGTCTAGTTAGCGTCCCTACAGTCGGATTGGTAGATCTTTGCCAACGTAGACGGCGGGAGGTCTGGCGTGACTGCGGTCCTCACCCGCAGCGCACCCGTCGGGGGGGTGGCTGTATCCGGCGCGGCAAGCACCGCGATTCGCGGTCTGGTCGAGGGACCGCGCCGGCCGTTATCGCTGCTGGCGGCGTTTCCGTCAGCGGTTTACCTGACCACCGGTGACAGCACCGTGCTGGCCGCGGTTGCGCCCGGCTCGGTCCGGCTGCCATGTGCGGTGGTGATGCCCTCCGCGGCCGACCTGCCCGACGGTGAGGTGCTGACCGGGGACTCCTGGGTGGGCCTCGGTGGCCTCACCCTGGACGGCCGCCGAGTGGAAATCACCCAGTGGTGGCGGCCGACACCGCCGGCGCCGCCGATGTCCGTCGAGGTGCTCGCCCGCGGGCTGGACGCGCTGACCGCGCGCCTGTCGGTGCAGCAGCACCGGCTGCTGCGAGCGATCTCGGACGGTCTGCGGCGGCTCGAAGCGGCGGTCCGAATGCGCGAACCCGATCCGGCCGCCGATGCCGCATCCGCCTTGATCGGGCTCGGGCCCGGCCTGACCCCGTCGGGTGACGATGTGGTCAGCGGGTTCCTGGTCGGGCTGCATCACCTCGCCGTACCGCGGGAGCCGACCCAGCACGGTCACGCGCTGACCGCTGCCCGCGCACACGTCAGGGACCGGATCGCGGGACGGGTCCTGATCGAGGCGCCGGTGCGGACCACCACGCTGTCCGCCGCGCTGCTCGGTCACGCCGCGCGCGGTCACACCGCCGCGGAGGTAACCGCGGTGCTCAATGCGCTGTCCGGGCGACGTCCGCTGTCTCCGGTGCTCATGCGGCTGATGGCGGTCGGGCACAGCTCCGGTTACGACATGGCGTGCGGCATCCTGGCCGCGGGTCGGGCGCTGCTCGGCCAGCGGGAGGGTTAGTTTGCCGCGACACGCCGGCGCAGGGCACGTCGAGGTTCGGCAGGGTGTCTACCGGGACTCGGTCGCTTTGATGCAGGCGAGCCGGACGATCGCCGCCGCTCCTGGCGTGTCCGGCGCGATGATCGCAATGGCCACCGAACTCAACCTCGATCTGATCGAGGATCTGGGCTTCGAGCGGCCCGCCGGCGCCGGCCCCAACGACATGGTCGTCGCGGTCGCCGCGGCCGACCCGGCGGCGCTGGACCACGCGCTGTCGTTGGTGGAGACCGCGCTCACCGCTCGGGCGCCGGGCCGGGACTCGGGCGGTGCCGGGACCGGGCCGGCCGCCGCTCAGGCCCCGCGCACCGTGTCGGCGGCGGCCCGCGATCATCCGGAGGCCGAGCTCGCGCTGATCTCGGTACCGGGACCACACGCGTTCACCGAGGCGATGGACGCGCTGGAGTCGGGCCTGTCGGCCGTGGTCTTCAGTGACAACGTGCCGGTCGAGCTCGAGATTCGGCTGAAGGACGAGGCCGCGCACCGTGGCCTGCTGGTGATGGGTCCGGACTGCGGCACCGCGCATGTCGGCGGCCTCGGCCTGGGCTTCGCGAACGCGGTGCGGCCCGGCCCGGTCGGCATCGTCGCCGCGTCCGGCACCGGTGCCCAGCAGCTCATGTGCCTGCTGGACGCGGCCGGCGTAGGGATCAGCCAGTGCCTCGGGGTCGGCGGCCGTGACCTGTCCGCCGCGGTCGGCGCCCGCGCCACCCGGCAGGCGCTGCGCCGACTCGACGAGGACCCGGCCACCCAGCTGATCGCGGTGGTCTCCAAGCCACCGGACCTGCGGGTCGCGCAGCGGTTACAGGAGGAGGGGTCCGAGCTTGCCACCCCGGTGACGTTCGGTCTGCTCGAACCAGGCGCACCCGATCTCACCCGGTTCACCGAGCAGTTGCTCCGCCGGCTTGGAGTTGCGGTGCCGGCCTGGCCGTTCTGGGCACCGGGCCGGGGCAGACCGGCCCGGCCCGGCGCCCTGCGCGGCCTCTACGGTGGCGGCACCCTGGCGGCGGAGGCGCACGCTCTGGCAACTGACGCGCTCGGCCCGGTGGCCAGCGACGATCTCGGTGCGACCGGGCACCTGGTGGTGGACTTCGGTGCGGATCAGTTCACCGTCGGGCGCGCGCATCCGATGCTCGACCCGGCGCTGCGAAACCAGCGGCTGGCCGCGGATCTGGCCGATCCGACCGTCGGGGTAATCCTGCTCGACGTCGTGCTCGGCTACGGCGCACACCCCGACCCGGCCGGCGAGCTGGCTGCGGTGCTGGCCGTCAGGCCGCACGATCCGCCCGCCATCGTCACCGCGCTAGTGGGCACCCAGGCCGACCCGCAGGACATGGACGGCCAGGCCAAGAAGCTCACCGATGCCGGCGCCTACGCGTTCGGCTCGCACGCCCAGGCGGTCGGGCACGCGATCCAGCTGCTGCAGGCGGCCCGATGAGTGCCCGGCCGAGCCCGACCAGAGTGATCACGGCCGGCGCCGGATTCCTCGCCGATGCCCTGGCCGCCCAGTCCGGCACGGTCAGCCGGGTCGACTGGCGCCCGCCGCCGGCCGAGCTTGCCGAACCGCTGGCCACCGTGATGGCCGACCCGCGCCGGGCCGAAGCCAACGCGATCGCCATCGATCGGGTGCTGGCCAGTACCGCCCAGCTGGTCGACGTGGCGCCGGCCCGCGAGGTGCTTCGCCTGGAGAACGGCGCCTTCCTGCATGCCGGCCCGCCGATCGAGTGGGCGCGGGCGTCCGGGCCGCTGCGCGGCGCGCTGATCGGCGCAATGCTGTTCGAGGGCCTGGCCGGCACTCCGGAGCAGGCCGAGCGGCAGCTCGCCGCCGGTACCCGGATCATGCTGGACAGCTGCCACCACCACGGTGCGGTCGGCCCGATGGCCGGCGTGGTGAGCCCATCGATGTGGCTGCTGGTGTTGGAGGACCCGACCGACGGCCGGCGCGCATACTGCTCGCTGAACGAGGGGCTCGGCAAGGTGCTGCGCTACGGTGCCTACGCCCGGCCGGTGATCGAGCGCTTGGACTGGATGTCGACCGTGCTCGGCCCCACGTTGCGCGACGCGATCCGGCAGCAGGGCGCGCTCGACATCACCGCGATCACCGCCCAGATGGTGCAGATGGGCGACGAGGGTCACAACCGCAACCGAGCCGGCACGCTGATGGTGCTGCGTGATCTGCTGCCGGCGATCGCCGAGGTGGGCCGATCGGCGGCAGACGTGGCCGCGGTAGCCCGGTTCATCGGCGGCAACGACCACTTCTTCCTCAATCTGGTGATGCCGGCCTGCAAGCTGGCGATGGACGCCGGCCGCGACGTGCCCGGCTCTACCGTGGTGATCGCGATGGCCCGTAACGGCACCGACGTCGGGATCCAGGTTTCGGGTACCGGTGACCGCTGGTTTACCGCACCCGCCCCGGTGCCGGAAGGGCTCTACCTCGGCTCGTACGGTCCGGCCGACGCCAACCCGGACATTGGGGACTCGTCCATCACCGAAACGGCCGGGCTCGGCGGCTTCGCGATGGCCGCCGCTCCGGCGATCGTGCAGTTCGTCGGGGGCACCGTAGCGGACGCGTTCACCGCAACCCAGCAGATGTACGAGATCACCCTGGCCGAGCATCCGCGCTACCAGATCCCGGTGCTCGACTTCCGCGGCACCCCGGTCGGCATCGACGTAACCCGCGTGGTGCGGACCGGGATCCTGCCGCAGATCAACACCGGAATGGCGGGCCGGGTCGCCGGTACCGGGCAGGTGGGAGCGGGTCTGGTCCGCCCACCGCTGGACTGCTTCCGGGGCGCACTCTACGGCCTCGCAGAGCGCGCCCCCGCGATCTCGTTCAGCTAGCCGGTCCGCGCGTGCCTACTGGCGCCGGAACCATGATCAGGGATCCGGCAACTGCTCGGGGGTGTCGACGTCGGCGGGCGATCCGGGACAGGGTACGGCCGTCACCAGCTCGGGGTGCGCGGCGATGAAGCCTCGCGCTCCGGCGTCGCCGTGCGCGGCCGTGGCGACCGATTCCCAGAGTGAGCGCGGGATCAGCACCGGGTGGCTCCGCCCGGCCGGCGGAGGGTAATCCGCCTGCACGATCCGATCCGGGTCGAAGCCGGCCCGGACCCTGGTTACCGCCTCGGGTACCACCCAGGGCTGGTCGACCAGCACGACGACCGCAGCAGCGATCTCGGCCGACGCCGTGGCGGCCAGCGCGCGCAGACCTACGCGCAGCGAGGAACCCATCCCGGTCGACCAGTCCGGGTTCGGCACTATCCAGACATCGGCCGGCAGCTCCGGCCGCAGCGGCGCGGCGCCCTCCACGACCAGGACCGGATCGCAGCCGCCGGCCCGCAGCAGTTGCACCCCGCGCGCGGCTAGCGTCTGCCCGTCCAGCTCGACCAGCGCTTTCGGCCGGCCGAACCGGCGCCCCGCGCCGGCCGCGAGCAACACCCCGGCCGCCGGGAGCGCGGACGCGACCCCGCTACTGGTCATACAGCGACACGGGCGGAAGCTGCTCCTGGTCCCCGCCGTGAATCCGCCCGGCGGTCGCCGACAACCGCTGGCCGGTCCCGCCCCAGCGGGTCGCGACGATCTCGGCAGCGATCGACACCGCGGTCTCCTCCGGGGTACGCGCCCCGATGTCCAGCCCGATCGGCGAGGCGAGCCGGGCTAGTTCCGCCTCGGTCAAACCCGCCTCGCGCAGCCGGGCCAGCCGGTCGGCGTGCGTGCGCCGGGAACCCATCGCGCCGATGTAGCCCGCCGGGGTGCGCAGCGCCACCTCCAGTAGCGGCACGTCGAACTTCGGGTCGTGGGTGAGCACGCAGATCACCGTGCGCGCGTCCACTTCGGTCCCGGCCAGGTAGCGGTGCGGCCAATCCACGACCACCTCGTCCGCGTCGGGGAACCGCGCCGGGGTCGCGAAGACTGCGCGCGCGTCGCACAGCGTCACTCGGTATCCGAGCAGCGAGCCCATCCTGGCCATCGCGGCCGCGTAGTCGATGGCACCGAAGATGAGCATGCGCGGTGCCGGGGCGAACGAGTGCACGAATACCTCGACGTCGTCGCGCCTGCGCTGGCCAAGACGGCCGTACCGGCGCAGCCCGGTGGCGCCGTGCTCGAGCATGCCGCGCGCATCGTCGGTGACCGCCGAGTCCAGGCCGGCCGAGCCGAGCGAACCCTCGGTTCGGTCCGGCCAGACCACCAGCCGCGCCGGCTGTGCGCCCCGGATCAGCGTCGCGATCGCTACCGGACGGTGTTCCTCGATCGCCTCGATGATCTTGCCGAGCTCCGGAAACAGCCCGGTGTCGATCGGCTCCACCAGCACGTCGATGATGCCGCCACAGGTCAGCCCGACCGCGATCGCGTCGTCGTCGCTGACGCCATACCGGACCAGCTGCGGCTCACCGGCGTCCATCACCTGCTGGGCCAACTCGTAGACCGCGCCCTCGACGCAGCCGCCGGAAACGCTGCCGGCGACCGTCCCGTCCGGCGCCACCACCATGGCGGCGCCCGGCTGCCGCGGCGCGCTCCGGTAAGTGCCGACCACGGTGGCCAGCCCGACCGTCCGGCCGCTGGCGTAGCCCCGCTTGAGCTCACCGAGCACGTCACGCATGGACCGCCCCTCCAGCCACTCGTACCGGCGCTCGCGCCGGGCCGAGCAGGTCCGCCAGGTGCTGGTAGGCGGCGATGCTGTGCCCGGCCACGAACTCGTCAACGTACGGCAGCGCGGCCGCCATCCCGGCCGTCGCCGGCCGGTAGCCGGAATGCGCCTTGTGCGGGTTCACCCAGATGACCCGGTGCGCGATCCGCTGTAGCCGGGCCATCTGCCGGCCGAGCAGCTCGGCGCCGCCGCGCTCCCAGCCGTCCGAGGCGATCACGACGATCGCGCCCCGGGCCCGATCCCGCCAGCGGTGTAGGAACACCCCGAGCTGCTCGCCCAGCCGGGTGCCGCCGGACCAGTCCGGGATCGTCCCGGATGCGGTCATCAGCGCGCGGGTCACCTCCCGGTGCCGCAGCTCGCGGGTGACCCTGGTCAGCCGGGTGCCCATCGTGAACGCCTCGACGGTACGCGGATGGGTGGCCACGGTCGCGTACGCGAACCGCAGCAGGGTGTCCGCGTACGCCTGCATCGATCCGCTCACGTCCAGCAGCAGTACGATCCGCCGCGGCCGATCCCGGTGCCGGCGCCGTAGCAGCCGGCTGGGTTCGCCGCCCTCGCGCAGGATCGCGCGCACCGTGCGGTGCGGATCGATGGGTCCGCGGTGCGCGGCCCGGAACCGCCGGGACGGCCGCCGCGGCGCGACCGGGCGCAGCAGCGTGAGCAGCAACCGGGCCTGGGCCAGCTCCGGTTCGGTCAGCTTGGCCAGATCACGGTGCCGCAGCAGTTCGATGTCGCTGGCGCCGTATGGCAGCGATGTGCTGCCCTCGACCTGATCGGACTGCCCGGTATCCAGGGCTGCGGACGGCACTGCGGCACGGACCTCGGTCAGCGCGGGCAGCCGGATCGGGATCGATCGCGGCCGGCCGGCCAGCCAGGTCCCGAACACGGCGTCGTAGCGGGCGATGTCGTCCCGGTTGGCGCAGAACGTCAGCCGGCCGGCCCAGTACACGTGCTCGGTGCGGAGCGGATCCAGCCGATCGAGCGCAGCCGCGAACGCCTCGGTCCGATCGGTGGCCACCGCGAGCCCGCCCCGCCGGGCCAGCGCGGCGAACTCCACCAGCGCTGCGGCACCTGCTTGCCCGGCCAGCGCGGCCGCACCGGCCCACCCAGTCTCGGCGGCGGCTTCGACCGGTCCGGTCATCGCCGGACTTCCCCATCCGGCCAGGTCATCGTGCCGCTCCCCCGGCCACCAGCACATCGAGCCCCTGACCGCGCACCAGCTCGAGATCTTCCTTGTGCTTGAGCACCGCGCCGAGGGTGCGATCGGCGCCGACCTCGTCGAGCCGCTCGGCCTGCACCGTACGCAGCGCCGCCGCCCAATCCAGCGACTCGGCTATCCCCGGCGGCTTGAGCAGGTCCAGCGAGCGCAGGTGCGCGGTGGCCGCGGCGATCCCGGCGGCCAGCCGCTGGCTGATCCCGGGTAGCCGGCGCCGGATGATCGCGATCTCCCGCTCCACGCTCGGATGGTCCAGCCAGTGGTAGAGACAGCGCCGCTTGAGCGCATCGTGCACGTCCCTGGTGCGGTTGCTGGTCACCACCACCACCGGCGGGTGCACGGCCTCGATCGTGCCGAGCTCGGGCACCGTGATGGCGAAGTCGGATAGCACCTCGAGCAGGAACGCCTCGAACTCGTCATCGGCCCGGTCGACCTCGTCGATGAGCAGCACTTTGCGGTCGGCCTGGCCTGGGCCGGCCGGCTCAATCGCCCGCAACAACGGCCTGGCGATGAGGAACCGGCGGTCGTACAGCTCGCCCTCGATCGTCCGCACGTCGGCCACCCCGGCCGCCTCGGCAGCGCGCAGGTGGAGCAGCTGGCGGGGGAAGTCCCAGTCGTACAGCGCCTGGCTGGCGTCGATGCCTTCGTAGCACTGCAGCCTGATCAGCTCGGCACCGGCCGCCTCGGCCAGCGCCGCGGCCAGCGAGGTCTTGCCGACGCCGGCCTCGCCCTCGCAGAACAGTGGCTTGCGCATGGCCCAGGCGAGGTACGCGGCGGTGGCTAGCCCCTCGTCGGCCAGGTAGCCGGTATCGGCGAGCCGGCGGGCAAGCTCATCGGGTGAGCCGAGATCCATAGGGTGAGGCTACTTCGGTGGCCGCCACGGGCAGAACGGCCCCGGCTCGACCTGGCGGGGCACCGCCCCATCAGCGCGCGCCGATCGCCCGGTCGGCAGAGCGTGATCCGGCCTAGTCGTTGTGGTTGGTCGGGGACTGTGCCGCGACCAGCGCACGTAACGTGCGCACCGCCTGTACCGCGCGCTCCCCGTCGTTGGCCTGGATCGCCATCACCGGAAGCGTCTCGCCGTCGGCCAGGTCGAGCAGCACCCATGGATCGCCGCGGCGGAACCCAACCCGTATCACTTCCGGCCACTCGAGGAACCGGGTGCGGAGCAGGTTGACCACGGTCAGCCCGCGGTCCTCGGCGACCAGCCGCGGCCTTGCCATCACCCACAGCGCGCCGGCCACCGCCACTCCGACCGCGAACACTCCGATCCGGTCGGGCGTATGGAAGCCGCGCGGCCCGCCCGGCAGCACCAGCGCGACCACTGTGAGCAGCGCGAGCACCATGGCAGCGAGCGTCAGCGACATGATCCGCGCCCGCCGGGGCCGGAACACCGCGGGCAGCGGCGGCACCGGTGCCGGACCAGCCGCGGGTGGGGTCGGGATGGCCATGCCGAGCTAGTCCTGGCCGCCCACGCCGGCAGTGGCCGGCTCGTCCATTTCCGTCACGACGAGCCAGGGTATCCGCGCGCCGACTTGTCCTACCGGGCATCCGCGGCCACAGTCGTGGGCCATGCGGTGGTATGCGGAACGGCCGGACCGTCGGGCCCGGCAGGTGCTCGCCGATGCCCTCGTCCTGACCTGGACGATCATCTGGATCTGGTTCGCGAGCAAGGCGTTCGATTTGGTCAGCCAGCTGGCGGTACCAGGCCGGAAGCTGGAGTCCGGCGGCACCAACCTGGCCGGCAGCCTGGCGGACGCCGGCCAGCGGGCCGGTGACGTGCCGTTGATCGGAGGCGCGCTGTCGGCGCCGCTGGACGCGGCCAGCCAGGCCTCGGCCAGCGTGGCCGGGGCCGGGCAGGACATGCAGGACGCGGTCCGCGACGTGGCGTGGCTGCTCGCCATCTTGATCGTGCTGGTTATGGCCGGCTCAGTGCTGCTGGTGTGGCTGCTACTGCGAGTGCGTTACCTGCGCCAGGCCGGCGCGGCCGCCAAGCTGCGCGACGCGAACCCGGACACCGATCTGTTCGCGCTGCGCGCGCTGGTCAACCAGCCGCTGAGTGCACTGGTCCGGGTCGACCCCGATCCGGCGGCGGCGTGGCGGAGCGGTGACCAGCTGGTGATCGCCAAGCTGGCCGATCTCGAGCTGCGGCGCTGGGGGCTGTACGGCCGGGTCGAACCACCGGCACTGCCGGGCTAGTGCTGCCGGGTTGGCGGCGGGGCCGGCTACGGCAGTCGTTCCGGCCGTAACGACCGCAGGGTCACCGCGGTGGACAGCGCCGCAACCGCGGCGTCGTACCCCTTGTCCTCGGCCGATCCGGGTAGCCCGGCGCGATCCCGCGCCTGCTCCTCGGTGTCGCAGGTGAGCACGCCGAAGCCGATCGGGATGCCACGACGCACGCTCACCTCGACGAGCCCGACCGTGGCCGCCTGGCAGACGTACTCGAAGTGCGGGGTGCCACCCCTGACCACGACCCCGAGCGCGATCACGGCGTCGTAGCCGCGCTCGGCCAGCGCACCGGCGGCCACTGCCAGCTCGAACGTGCCGGGCACCCGCAGCACGGTGGTCTCCTCGATGCCGGCCCCGCGCACCGCACGCAGCGCGCCGGCCAGCAGCCCTTCGGTGATCTCGCGGTGCCACCGGGCGACGACGATCCCGATCCGCAGGTCCTGCGCGTCCTCGATCGCGATGTCGGGACTACCGCTTCCGGCCACCGGCCTCTCCTCTCCGCTGGCGGTCAGCCCAGCCCGAACAGCTCATGTCCCATCCGGTCCCGCTTGGTCCGCAGGTAGCGCAGGCTGTCGCTGGTCGGCGGCACCTGCAGCGGAACGGATCCGCCGACGTCCAGACCGTAGCCGAGCAGCGCCAGGCGCTTGGCCGGGTTGTTGGTGAGCAGCCGAAGGCTACGCACCCCGAGGTCGGTGAGGATCTGCGCACCGGCGCCGTAGTCCCGCGCGTCCACCGGGTAACCCAGGCTCAGGTTGGCCTCGACCGTGTCGTGCCCGGCGTCCTGTAGCTCGTACGCCCGCAGCTTGGCCATCAATCCGATGCCGCGGCCTTCGTGCCCGCGCAGGTAGACGACCACACCGCGACCGTGCGTAGCCACCTGGCGCATGGCGGCCACGAACTGCGGCCCGCAGTCGCAGCGCAGCGACGAGAACACGTCCCCGGTCAGGCATTCCGAGTGCAGCCGCACCAGCACGTCGGCCCCGTCGCCGAGGTCGCCGCACACCAGCGCGACGTGCTCGGCGCCTTCGATGGCGCTGCGGTAGCCGATCGCGGTGAACTCGCCGAACTCGGTCGGCAGCCGGACCGACACCTCGCGCCGCAGCAGCCGTTCGGTCCGCCAGCGGTGTTTGATCAAGTCGGCGATCGAGACGATCGCCAGCTCGTGCGCACGTGCGAACGGCACGAGTTGGGGCAGCCGCATCATCGAGCCGTCCTCGTTCACCAGCTCGCAGATCGCGCCGGCCGGGGTGAGCCCGGCGAGCCGGACCAGGTCCACGGTGGCCTCGGTGTGGCCGGGCCGGCGCAACACACCGCCGTCGACCGCGCGTAGCGGAAACACGTGTCCCGGGCGGGTCAACTCGTACGGCTCGGTCGCCGAGTCAGCCAGCACCCGGATCGTGCGGGCCCGGTCGGCTGCCGAGATCCCGGTGGTGACCCCGTCCCTGGCATCGACCGACACCGTGTACGCGGTGCCCTTGCGGTCCTCGTTGACCGCGGTCATCGGCGGTAGCTTGAGGCGATCCAGCTCGTGCCCCTCCATCGGCATGCAAATCACGCCGCTGGTGTGACGGATCATGAATCCGACCAGCTTGGGCGTCGCCTTGGAGGCGGCGAAGATCAGGTCGCCCTCGTTCTCCCGGCTCTCGTCGTCGACCACCACGATGGGGCGCCCGGCGGAGAGCTCGGCGACCGCCCGCTCGATCGAGTCCAGGTGCAGCTCCTCGGCAACCTCGCTCATGACCGTGCCTCCAGCAGCCGTTCCACGTACTTCGCGATGACATCGACCTCGAGGTTCACCCGGGCCCCCGGTTGCTTGCGGCCGAGCGTGGTCAGCTCGAGGGTGCTCGGGATCAGCGCGACCGAGAACCAGTCCGGCCCGACCTCGACCACGGTCAGGCTGATCCCGTCCACCGCGATCGAACCTTTGGTCGCGACGTACCGGGCCAGCTCCGCCGGCATCCCGATCACGACCAGGTCCCAGTGCTCCGAGCTGGTCCGGCGCACCATCGTTCCAACGCCGTCTACGTGGCCCTGCACGATGTGCCCGCCGAGCCGGCCGACGCCGTCCGGGCCGTGCGCGACGACCGGCCGTTCCAGGTTGACCCGGTCACCAGGGACCAGCTCGCCCAGCGCGGACCGGTTCAGCGACTCGGCCATCACGTCCGCGCTGAACTGGCCGCCGACGCAGTCGACTACGGTGAGGCACACCCCGTTGACTGCGATCGAATCGCCCGGCTTC
The DNA here is from genome assembly GCA_036257435.1 of Actinomycetes bacterium. Lineage (GTDB taxonomy): Bacteria > Actinomycetota > Actinomycetes > JAKEEW01 > JAKEEW01 > DATAFN01. The sequence goes on along the minus strand of DATAFN010000210.1, from coordinate 3,172 downwards.
GCGTCGCTGGTGACCAGCGCACCGCGCACCCGCAACACCGCGCTGTCGGCCAGCCGATCGAGCGCGGCCACCTCGCCGAGCTCCTCGACGATCCCGGTGAACACCTAGTCCCCCTTCCCAGGCCTGATCGGTCGAGCCACGAACCTCAGGTCGGACTCGAGCTGGGTTACCTCGTCGAGCCGGAGCCGGTGCGCGGCCTCTATGCTCGCCGCACTCCAGCCGTCGAGTGCGGGCCGGCCGGCCGCGCCCAGGAACGCCGGCGCCAGGTAGCCGATCACCCGGTCCACCAGCCCGGCCGCCAGGAACGAGCCGGCCAGCGTTGGGCCGCCCTCGAGCAGCACGCTCACCACGTTGCGTTCGCGCAGCGCGGTGAGCAGCGCGGCGAGATCGAGACCGCGCTCGGCCCTGGGCAACCGCATGATCTCGGCGCGGGCGGCGACGGCGGGCTGGACCGTGGCGTCGGCCGCGACCGCGACCAGGGTGGGGGCGGCGTCGTCGAGCACCCGGGCATCGGCCCGGATCCGGGCTTTGGTGTCGACGACCACACGCAGCGGCGGCTCCGGCCGCAGCAGCGGGACGTGCCGCACCGCCAGCTGCGGATCGTCGGCGTATAGCGTCCCGGAGCCGACCAGCACAGCGTCCGCCTCGGCTCGCAACCGGTGCACGTCCGCGCGGGATGCGGTACCGGTGATCCAGCGGCTCGACCCGTCGGCGGCCGCCACCCGGCCGTCCAGGCTGGCGCCGTACTTCCAGGTCAGGTGCGGCCGGCCGAGCCGGACCGCGGTCAGCCACGCCTCGTTGGCCCGCTCCGCCTCGACCGCACCCAGCCCGACCTCGACGGCGATGCCCGCCGCGGCCAATCGCGCTCCGCCGCCGGCCGCGATCGGGTTGGGATCGGCCACCGCGTAGAACACCCGGCGGATACCCGCGTCGATCAACGTCTGGGCGCAGGCGCCGGTATTACCGACATGGGCGCACGGCTCGAGTGTCACCAGCGCGGTACCGCCACGGGCGCGGTCGCCGGCCGCCCGCAGGGCACGGACCTCGGCGTGCTCCTGACCGGCGCGCTCATGCCGACCCTCGCCGACGACCGCGCCATCGGCGTCCAGGACCACGCATCCGACGATCGGGTTCGGGCTGGTGGCACCGAGCGCGGACCCGGCCAGCTCGATGGCGCGGCGCATCGCCGCCTGCTCGATCTCGGTGGCCATCCGGCACCCCTTCCGCGTCCACGCGCGGCTCCGGGGTGAGCGAGGCACGCGCATCGGCGTGCCGGCGGATCAGCGCCGTCACTAGGACGGCACGACCCGCGCCGTGCTGCCTCCCATCCGGACTCTCACCGTCGGTCCCGGACTTTCACCGGGTCCACCGGCCGATGGCTTCGGCCGGGTCGCGGACTGTCACCGCCGGTTCGGAATTGCACCGACCCCGGAGCACGCTGCAGCCAAGTCTGCCACGCCGATCGCGGACCCGGTCTGCCGGATCGGATCAGGGTCGGACGGCTTTTTCCGCCCTGGACCGAAGCGCTTCGACCGCGCGACCGGGGTCGTCCGCGTCGTAGACCGCGGAGCCGCAGACGAACACATCGGCGCCGGCCTCGGCGCACCGCTCGATCGTCTCCTCGGTCACCCCGCCGTCGACCTGCAGCCATAGCTCCGAGCCAGTGCGGTCGATGAGCTCCCGAGCGGTGCGGATCTTCGGAACCACCGCGTCGAGGAAGGGTTGTCCGCCGAACCCGGGCTCCACGGTCATCACCAGCACCATGTCGAACTCGGCGAGCAGCTCCCCGAACGGCTCGACCGGGGTAGCCGGTTTGAGTGCGAGCCCGGCCCTGGCTCCCGCCGACTTGATCGCCCGTGCGGTCCGGATCGGCGCGATCGCGGCCTCGGCGTGGAACGTGACGTTCTTGGCGCCGGCCTCGGCGTAACCGGTCGCCCACCGGTCCGGGTCCTCAATCATGAGGTGGCAGTCCAGCGGCAGCCTGGTGTGGCCCAGCAGGCTCTGCACCACCGGCAGCCCGATGGTCAGGTTGGGCACGAAGTGGTTGTCCATGATGTCCACGTGCAACCAGTCGGCGGTGTCGGCCACCGCGGCGGCCTCCCCGGCCAGCCAGGCGAAGTCCGCGGACAGCAGGCTCGGCGCGATCTGCACACCCATACCTGAAGCCTATATTTCAGGTGCGCCGCAGCAGGGCCAGATACATCGCGTCGGTGCCGTGCCGGTGCGGCCACAGCTGCACCGCCGGTCCGTCGCCGAGGTCTGGCACTCCGGGCAGGTACGGCCGGGCGTCGATCGGCTCCAGGTCGGTCCGGCCGCGCCGGACATCGGACACCACCAGCCGCGTCTCGGCCAGGTGCGGCGAGCAGGTGATGTAGCCGACCAGGCCACCGGGCCGGACCGCATTGGCGGCCGCGGCGAGCAGCTTGGCCTGCAGCGGGCGCAACGTGGCCAGGTCGGCCGGCTGGCGACGCCACCGCGCCTCGGGCCGGCGGCGGAGCGCCCCGAGCCCGGTGCACGGCACGTCCACCAGCACCCGGTCGAACGAACCGGCCGGCCAGGCGGGTTCGGTGCCGTCAGCGATCACGACCTGCGCCGCCGCCGCGCTGCCCCGCAACGCGTTGGCGACCAGCTTGGCCCGGTGTGGCGCGCGCTCCGCCGCGAGCAGCACGGCGTCGCGCTGCGCGGCGAGCGCGGCCAGCAGGGCGGCCTTCCCGCCCGGCCCGGCACACAGGTCCAGCCAGCGGGCGTCCCGGCCCTCGATCGGCGCGTTCGCCACCGCGAGCGCGACCAGCTGGCTGCCCTCGTCCTGAACACCGGCCCGGCCGGCCCGCACCGGGGGCAGCGTGGCCGGGTCACCGTGCTCCAGGGTGGCCGCGTAGGGCGACCATCGGCCGGGTACCGCACCGAGCCCCTCCAACTCGGCCACGGTGGCCAGGCCCGGCCGCGCGACCAGCGACAGCTGCGGCGCGGCGTTGTCCGCCACCAGCAGCCGCTCGACCTCGGCCAGGTCGCCGCCGAGCGCGTCGGCGAATGCGGTCACCACCCAGCGCGGATGCGAGTGCACAACGGTTAGCCGGCCGATCGGGTCGGTGCCGGCGGGCGGCGCCACCTCGGCCAGCCACGCGTCTAGCTCGCGCTCGGCCACCCGGCGCAGCACCGCGTTGGCGTATCT
>DATAFN010000343.1:0-2062 GCA_036257435.1 Actinomycetes bacterium | reverse complement strand
TGGGATGCTCGTCTCGGAACTCGACGGCGACGCGCAACACGACCTCCCGTATCTGGTGGCGGACATCGGCGGTGGCTCGACCGAGCTGGCGTCCGACACCGAGGGAGTCGAGTCCGCGCGCAGCCTGGACGTGGGCTGCGTGCGGCTCTCCGAACGGCATCTCCGCTCCGACCCACCGGATCGGGAGGAGGTCGAGGCCGCTTGGGCGGATGTCGAAGCGGCGCTGGCCGGCGCGTCGGTGCCCATCCCGCTCGCCGGCAGTCTGATCGGGTTGGCCGGATCGGTGACGACCGCCGCGGCAATTCATCTGGCGATACCTGAGTACGACGATTCCCGCCCTGCATCCCGGGCGGGTCGACGTCATCGCAGCCGGGGCTCTAGTGCTGCGCTGCGTTGCTGAGCTGGCCGGTGTGGACGAGGTGGTTGCCAGTGAAACGGACATCCTGGACACCATCGTCTGGGCTCTCGCCGAGCCGGCTTCCTCCGACTCCAGCCCCTGATCTTCACGACTCGTGGCCGCACGTGCGAACGTGAGCCCCGATGAGCAGGCCGCATCCTGGGACGGGCGCGGTGTTCCCGAGCCCGGTCCCGCCGGGCACAGGATGGCCGGGGGACCTGGCGACCGCGCAGACGCCGGTCGCCCACGACCGCGTCGAGGTCGCAACGCTGGCCGCTCCGGCCGACCTCGCCGAGGTCACCGCACGATCGTCGGTGTGCCGAGCCTGCCCGCGCCTGGTCGAGTGGCGAGAGCAGGTGGCAGTCACCAAGCGCCGGTCGTTCGCCACGGAGCCGTACTGGGGGCGGCCGGTGCCCGGCTTCGGCGACCCGGCGGCGCGGGTGTTGGTACTCGGCCTGGCGCCGGCCGCGAATGGTGGGAACCGCACTGGCCGGATCTTCACCGGCGACCGTAGCGGAGACTGGCTCTTCGCCGCGGTCCATGCGGCCGGACTCGCGACCCAGCCGACGTCTGTGCAAGCTGCCGACGGGCTGCGGCTCGTGGGCGCCCGGGTCGTCGCCGCCGTCCGCTGCGCTCCGCCGGGGAACGTGCCGACCCCCGCCGAGCGAGACAATTGCGCGCTCTGGCTGGACCGCGAGGTCCAGCTGCTGCTCGGGACCGTGCGTGCCGTCGTTGCGTTGGGCTCGTTCGCCTGGGCGGCTGCACTCGGAACGCTGGGACGCAACGGGTTTGCCGTCCCACGGCCGCAGCCTGCCTTCGGGCACGGCGCCGAGGTGACTCTGCACCGGCCTACCGGCCCGGTGGTACGGCTGTTGGGCTGCTATCACCCGAGTCAACAGAACACGTTCACCGGCAAGCTGACCGAGGGGATGCTGGAGCAGGTCCTGCGCCGGGCGGCGGCCGGCTAGCGGACGAGTCACCACGTCGCCTCCGGTACGGCCGAGCATCTTTTTGCCCACCTCATGCAGCAAACCCGAATGGGCACGCTGGCCGTTGCGATTGGCACGCCGTGGTGTCGCACCCACGCCCGACTTAGGCGGTTGTGGAGCCGCCCAGCGTGCCCAATCGACCGCACTGCCCGAGCTGTGCAATTCTTTTGTGAACCGATTCACAAGCGAGGTACGGTGGACGGTATGCAGCGATCCGTGCCCCGCATCCTGATCGTCGGCGGCGGCTTTGTCGGCATGTACACCGCCCTGCGCCTGCAGAAGAAGCTCAAGTGGAGCAGCGTGCGGATCACCGTGGTCGACCCTCGCTCGTACATGACCTACCAGCCGTTCCTTCCGGAAGCCGCGGCCGGCTCGCTGGAGCCGCGGCACGTGGTCGTCCCGCTGCGCCCGGTGTTACGGGACTGCCAGGTGATCACCGGCGAGGTCACCGACATCCGGCATGCGGACCGGGTGGCGCGGATCAAGCCCCGGGTCGGCGAACCTTACGACCTCGGCTACGACGTCCTGGTCGTCGCGCTCGGCTCGGTGGCGCGCACCTTGCCCATTCCCGGCCTGGCCGACCAAGGGATCGGCTTCAAACAGGTCGAGGAGGCCATCGCGCTGCGTAACCACGTCCTCGACCGGCTCGACGTCGCCGCGTCGACCCCGGACGAGC
>DATAFN010000322.1:0-1587 GCA_036257435.1 Actinomycetes bacterium | reverse complement strand
GCGGCGCTGGCAGAGACGGCGGGTTCGCGGGTGCTCGAGGGGCTGGTGCAGCGCCGCTCTCGACCGGACGCGTCCACCTTCGTGGGGTCCGGCAAGGTCACCGAGCTTCGGGACGTGGTGCTCGAGACCGGAGCCGACACCCTCATCTGCGATGGTGAGCTCTCCGCAGCCCAGCTGCGCAATCTCGAGGACAAGGTCAAGGTCAAGGTCGTCGACCGCACCGCGCTGATCCTGGACATCTTCGCTCAGCACGCCAAGAGCAGGGAAGGCAAGACCCAGGTCGAGCTGGCTCAGCTCAACTACCTGGCGCAGCGTCTGCGCGGCTGGGGCGAGAACCTATCGCGGCAGGCCGGCGGCAGGGCCGGTGGTGCGACCGGCGGCGTGGGCACCCGCGGTCCCGGTGAGACCAAGCTCGAAACCGACCGGCGGCGCATCCGGACGCGGATGGCCAAGCTGCGCCGTGAACTGGCCCACATGGAGACGGCCCGAGACACCAAGCGGGCCGAGCGGCGGCGCCGCGCGGTACCTGCTGTCGCGATCGCCGGTTACACCAACGCCGGCAAGTCGTCGCTCCTCAACCGGCTGACCGGCGCCGGCGTGCTAGTCGAGGATGCGCTGTTCGCGACCCTTGATCCCACCGTCCGGCGCACCGAGGCCGCCGATGGTCGGGTCTACACCCTCGCCGACACTGTCGGCTTCGTTCGCCACCTGCCGCATCAGTTGGTTGAGGCCTTCCGATCGACGCTGGAGGAGGTGGTCGACGCCGACCTGATTCTGCATGTCGTCGACGGGTCGGATCCGGACCCCGAAGGACAGCTGCGCGCCGTCCGCGGCGTCCTCGCCGAGATCGGCGCTGCCGACGTGCCAGAGCTGGTCGTGGTCAACAAGACCGATGTCGCCGACCCGCTGGTCGTCGCGCGCCTGCTTCGCCTCGAACGCGGCGCCGTCGCGGTGTCCGCGCGCACCGGTGCGGGCATCGCCCAGCTCCGCGAAGCCGTGGAGTCACGGCTTCCACGCCCGCCTGTCGAGCTGGAAGCCCTCGTGCCGTACGAGCGGGGTGAGCTGGTTTCGCGCATGCACCGGACCGGTGAGGTCATCTCGGTCGAGCACGAGCCGGGCGGCACCCGGGTTCGAGCCCGGGTTTCCGAGGGGCTCGCGGCCGCGTTGGAGCCGTACGCGACCACGTGAAACGCGGCTGCCAGACTCGGCCGCGTGTTGCACCTGCGTCTGATCTCACACCTCGCAACCCTGCTGGCCCGGGTCGCTGGACCGGTGGAGCCGGCAATGCTGGACAGCGAGCACCCGCTGACCAGCTTCATCTCCCGGCGGCAGTCCGTCCGGCAGCGGGGCGGCGAAATCGCGGCTTAGCCGAACAGTTCCGCGCCGAAGGATTGAGATCGGGCAACCCTGGGTAACGCGGCGATGTAACCGGTTACGCAGGCAGGTGTCTGATGGCAAACAAAGCCAACGGAGTCACCATTCGTGACGTCGCGGCCCACGCCGGTGTCTCGATCGCCACGGTCTCTCGAGTCATGCGCGGGACCGCTGCAGTGGCTCCGGAAACTCGTCGCCGGGTCCTCGCCACCG
>DATAFN010000289.1:0-5536 GCA_036257435.1 Actinomycetes bacterium | reverse complement strand
CAGCTCGTCATCGAACGCGGCCGGTACCCGGTTGCGTCCGGATGACGGGCGCGGTGCGCGGATCTCCGTCCGCGCACCCGGCGCCGCCGGTCGCTTTAGATGCCAGCCCGCGTCGGTGCCGCCGGTCCGGTAGCGCAACGTGACGCCATGCCGGGCGAGCGTGAAGCCCACGGTGTCGTAGTACGTGGCCGCGAGCCGGTGGGTGATCGGCTCGTCCACGGTGAGCTCAGCTGGCCCGCCGGTGAGCTCGGGAAGCTCGAAGTCGGGCGGTACCTCGTACTTGCGCTCCACTTCGGTCACTCTCGTCCCCACCCTCACAACGTAACCCGGTTCGCTCATGGTCCGTTGCGGGCGGCGGGCGGCAATTCCGGCGCGGCGGCAACGCTACCGGTCTTCTGCAGCGATCCGCTGTCGTCCAACGCGTACGCGACCGAGGAGATCCTGCTCGTTCTCAGCCTCGGTGGGTTGACGCTGCTGCACCTGACCTGGCCGGTCGCCGCGGTGGTGATCGTGTTGCTGATCGTCGTGGTGGCCTCTTACCGGCAGACCTGCCACGCCTCTCCCAACGGTGGCGCCGCCTATGCGGTGAGGCGGGCAAACCTCCGCCGCGATGCCGCACTAGCCGCGGCGAGTGCGCTGCTCGTCGACTACGTGCTCACGGTCGCCGTGCCGCCGCACCGACCTGGTCCGCTGAGCCGCCGACCCGACCGGCATAGTGGGCGACCGTGTCCCTCGATGAGCTGCTGCCACGCTGGCACTTCCGGGAACGCCACCGGCGGCCCACGACGCTACCTACGGCTGCCCTGCTCGCCGCGGTCGAGCAGCTGACCTGGCGGGAGGTCCCAGCCATGCGGGCGCTGATGGGCGTCCGGTCGGCGGGTCGGCTCCAGCTTGCCAGGCAGGAGCGGATCCTCGACGGCATGGCCAGGATCGGATTCACGGTGCTGGAGCGCACCGATGACGAGCTGGTCGTTGGTGTGCTCGGCCGCCCGTGGGCCGCCCACGGCGGACGCGCGCCACGGCTGGCCGACCAACCGGACCCGGCGGCATACTTCGCGGGCTTCCACGAGCCGGGCTGGGCCAAGGTGATCGCCAACTTCCGGGCCGGAGGTGGCCAGCTCACGACCGAGACCCGGGTCTTGGCGACCGACGAGCGATCGCGGCGCGCGTTTGCCCGCTACTGGCTGCTCATCCGTCCGTTCAGCGGCCTGATCCGGCGCCGCTGGCTGGCCGCGGTCGTTCGCCGGACCACCGGGACCGGGCTCCCAGATACGGACTGAAGCCGGTACCCGGTGCCGGCGGCGATACGGTGAGCCGGTGGTCGACCCGGCGGACCGCGTGCTACGCGGCATCTTCGACGAGGACGCCGAGCTCTACCACCGGATCCGGCCCGGCTATCCGGCCGAGCTGTACGACGACCTGGCCGAGCTGGCCGCGATCGGGCCCGGATGCCGGCTGCTGGAGATCGGCCCGGGTACCGGGAAGGCCACGGTCGAGCTGACCCGGCGCGGCTGCCACATCACCGCGGTGGAGCTGGGCGCGAACCTGGCCGCGGTGGCTCGGCGCAACCTGGCCGGGTACCCCCGCGCAGAGGTCGTTGTGTCCGCGTTCGAGAGCTGGCCGCTGCCGGCGGAGCCGTTTGACGTAGTACTGTGCGCCACCGCGTTCCACTGGCTCGACCCCGCGGTACGGGTGACGAAGTCCGCCGACGCACTGCGCGACGGCGGCGCGCTGGCGGTCATCGAGACCCACCACGTCGACGGCGGCACCGCGGATTTCTTCGTCGAGGTCCAGCAGTGCTACGAGCGGTTCGACCCGGATACGGAGCCAGGTCACCGGCTGCCGCCGGCGGCGCGGATCCCCGCTCAGCTGCCGGAGGTGGCCGCCTCCGACCGGTTCGGGCCGTTGACGTTCCGCCGCTACGAGTGGGAGGTGGCCTACTCCACGGCCGGCTATCTCGACCTGCTCAGCACCTACTCGGGCCACCGCGCCATGGCGGCGCGCGCGGAGCATCTGACCTGCGTTGCCGAGCTGATCGACCGCAGCTTCGGCGGCCGGATCAGCAAGCGGTACCTCACCCAGCTTTGCCTGGCGTACCGGACCGGCGTGCGCGATCCGCGGCGACCGGGTTAGCGCAGGCCTGCGCAGGCTGTCGTCGGACTTGCGGGTCCTGAGCTAGCCTCGGCGCCGTGAACCCGCGAGATCGGCGCTGGATCATCCCGGGGGCGCTTGCCCTGCTGGTGCTGGTTGTCGTGATCAGCGCGCTGACCTGATCTCGGCGCGCGCTTACCAGGCGTACGCCTCCGGGGCCGCTCCACCAGGACCAGGAAAGATCGCGTCGAGTTGCGCGAGAGTGTCCGCATCCAGCTCGATCTCCACGGCTCGGACCGCGCCGTTCAGTTGCTCGAGCGTGCGCGATCCGATGATCGGGGCGGTCACCCCCGGCTGGTGCAGCAGCCAGGCCAGCGCCACGTTGGCCGGCTCCGCACCGAGTCCCTCGGCCAGCTTCTCGAACTGCTCGAGCTGGGGCCGCAGCCGCTCGAGCCGTTCGGTGGCGAAACCGTCCGCGCTGCGAATCTTGTCGTCCTTGCGGAGCACCCCGCCCAGCATGCCGCCGTGCAGCGGCGACCACGGAATGACGCCGATGCCCAGCTGTTGGCAGGCCGGCAGCACCTCGAGCTCGACGGTCCGTTCGACCAGGTTGTACAGCGACTGCTCGCAGACCAGACCGAAGAAGTGCCGTTCGGCCGCGGCGGCCTGCGCCACCGCGAGGTGCCAGCCGGCGAAGTTGGACGAGCCGATGTAGAGGACCTTGCCCTGCGCGACCAGCACCTCCATCGCCTGCCAGATCTCCTCCCACGGTGTCGCTCTGTCGACGTGATGCATCTGGTACAGGTCGATGTAGTCGGTGCCCAACCGGCGTAGTGAGGCATCGCAGGCGGCCCGGATGTGTCGGGCCGACAGCCGGCCGTCGTTCGGCCACTCGCTCCACTGGCCGTACACCTTGGTGGCGAGCACGGTCTTCTCCCGGCGCTGCCCACCCTGAGCGAACCAAGCACCGACGATCTCCTCGGTACGTCCCTTGCCGGCGCTCCGGCCGTACACGTTGGCGGTATCGAAGAAGTTGATGCCGTGTTCGAGGGCGCGGTCCAGAATCGCGTGCGAGTCCGGCTCGCTGGTGAACGGGCCGAAGTTCATGGTGCCCAGGCACAGCCGGCTGACGGACAGGCCGGAGCGGCCCAAGTTCCGATAATCCATACCGGCCACCCTAGGCTGCGTCCGGCGCCCGCCTGACGGGCGTCCGGCACCCGCGCCTGGCAGGGGGTAGATCTACGCAAGTATGGCGAGCGGCGGTGGATCGGCGTCCGGATGGCGAGCGGCGGTGGATCGGCGTCCGAACGGCGAGCGGCCGTGCCACGCTTGGAGCTATGCCCATCCCGCTGCCCGATGCGCTGGCCGAGATCGAGACGGTGCTGCTCGATCCCGATCGGTTGGTCCGGGCAGTCGCCGCCGGTCGCCGCCGTGGGCGTGATCACCCCGCCTGGCGCCGGGTCGAGCTTCGCCCGGTCGACCTCGCCGCCGGCCGCCGGCTGCAGGTGGTCCGATACGACCAAACCCAGGCGTTCACGGCAAACCTCGCCTATGGCGAGCAGGCCGCCGGTACCGTCGCCGAGCTGCTGGCAAGCCCATTCGGCAACTGGCACGTCGACACGGTGGACTCGACCATCCAGCTGCGGGTGACCAAGGGTGGGGATGCCCAGGTGCATCGGGCCGCCCCGCGCGCGGCAGCGGCGCTGCGCGAGCATGACCGGATCAAGCCGCGCATCCTCGACCCGGCCGACCCGGTGTTCCACCAGCTCGGACTCACCACGGCGGATGGAGAGGTCAAACCCACTCGGCAGGACAAGTTGCGCCAGGTCGAGGAGTTCCTGCGCGCGCTCGATCCGATGCTCGCGAGCCTGCCGGACGGCCAGCGCGCCGAACCTACCGGCGCCGACCCGAGGCGCGGTCCGATCCGGCTGATCGACCTCGGGTGCGGCAACGCGTACTTGACGTTCGCCGCCTACCGGTTCCTGACTGCGGTCCGCGGCCTATCGGTCGAGCTGACCGGGGTGGACGTCAAGGCCGCGGCGCGGAAGCGGAACACCGCGCTGGCCCGCGAGCTCGGTGCCGCCGCGGAGATCACCTTCATCGAGGGCACGATCGCGGACGTCCCGGTCGAAGCCGCCGACATCGTGCTGGCGTTGCACGCCTGCGATACCGCGACCGACGAGGCGTTGGCCCGCGCGGTCCGCTGGCAGGCGCCGGTGGTACTGGCCGCGCCGTGCTGCCATCACGACATCGCGGCGCAGCTGCGCAGGCAGCCTGCGCCGGCGCCGTATGAGCTGGTCGCCAGGCACGGGATCCTCCGCGAGCGGTTCGCCGACGTGCTGACCGACGCGTTGCGAGCCGCGATCTTGCGGCTGCTCGGTCACCGGGTCGAGGTTATCGAGTTCATCGAGAGCCGGCACACCCCGCGCAACGTGCTGATCCGAGCGGTCCGGACCGGCGCGGCGCCGGCGGCCGAGCAGGCCCGCGACTACCGTGCCCTGGTGCAGGCTTGGGGAGTCCGCCCGCGGCTTGCCGAGCTGCTTACGGACCTGCTCGAGCCGGTGATCCGCTAGCTTCGGATAGCCGTTCCGCATTGGAGGTGTGCCCTGCACCGGTTGGTGGCCCCGCTCGGACTCGCGGCGATGTTCGGCGCCGCCGGGTTGACCGGTGCGATGGCCGCAGTTCCGGCAGCCGCTGTCCCGGTGGCCACGGCTAGGGCGGCATCCGTCCGGGCGGCCCCCCCACCGGCCACCGTGCTGTTCACCATCTCCGACGACCGGATCACCGAGTCGAGCGGGCTGGCAACGAGCCGCCGATTCAAGGGCGTGGTCTACACCCACAACGACAGCGAGGACGACGCCCGGGTGTTCGCGCTCGGCTCGGACGGGCGCACCAAGGCCGTGCTCACCCTGGACGGAGCTCAGGCGCGCGACTGGGAGGCGATCGCCACCGGCAGCGACGACGACGGCCGGCCCGCGCTGTACATCGGTGATATCGGCGACAATCTCGGCGGCGCGTGGCCGGAAATCTGGATCTACCGGATCCTCGAGCCGGAGGAGCTGACCGATCGCACGGTTTCCTACCAGAGGTTCCGGTTCCGCTACGCGGATGGACCGCGGGACGCCGAGGCGATGCTCGTCGACCCTGGTACGAACCGGATCTACATCGTGTCCAAGGCGGCCGGCGGCGGCGCGTTCTACGCGGCGCCGCAGCAGCTGAGCACGACCAAGGTCAACGTGCTCAAGAAGGTCGCCGAGGCGCCCGCCATGGTCACCGACGGCGCGTTCGCCCCGGACGGTAGCCGGATAGTGCTCCGGGACTACGTGTTCGCCTACGTCTTCGTCCGCCCCGACAACGAGCTGGCCCGGCTCACTCTGCCGGTGCAGTCCCAGGGCGAGTCGATCACTTACACCCGGGATGGCCGATCGCTGCTGTCCGGGAGCGA
>DATAFN010000269.1:0-7715 GCA_036257435.1 Actinomycetes bacterium | reverse complement strand
TGTCGTGCACAATGCGATCGACGTGTCGAGCTATCCCTATCGCGAGGACAAGGACGATTTCGTGCTGTTCCTCGGCCGGTGCAACCCGGAGAAGGGCGTCCACCTGGCCATCGACGCGGCGCGAGCTGCCGGCCGCCGGGTCGTGCTGGCGGCGAAGATCAACGAACAGCCGGAACAGGAGTACTTCGATGCGGAGGTCCGGCCGCGGCTGGGCCCGGACGTGGAACACGTCGGCGAGGCTGACGCCGATGAGAAGCGGCAACTGATGGCGGCCGCATCCTGCTTCTTGTTTCCGATCCAGTGGGAAGAACCATTCGGCCTGGTCATGATCGAGGCGATGGCCTGCGGTACGCCGGTTGTCGCGCTGCATCGCGGGGCGGTGCCAGAGGTCGTCGTGGACGGCGTCACGGGATTCGTGCGAACCAAGGTCGATCAGCTGCCGGAGGCGATCAATGGCGTGAGCCGGCTGTCTCCCGCCGACTGCCGTGAACACGTGCAACGCAACTTCGACCTGGAGATCATGACAGCCGGCTACGAGCGTATTTATCGGTCCGCGCTCGAGGACCGGGGAAGGCCCCGCGTAACCGGCTGACGCCGCTGGACCGTCGCGGCATGCCGGTCAGGCAGTTGCAGGCGCTCCGGCGAGGTGGTGCTGGCGCGCTGGCGAGGTGGTTGCGGGCGCGGGCGCAGGCCAGGCTGTTGCAGGCGCTGGCCAGGCAGCTAGGGCGTGCCGCTGCCTGTGGTGCTGGCCGGCGGAGTGCTGCGGCGCTGGCTCGGCGGCTTGGGCTCGGTCGACGCCGTAGCGGCGCTGTCGGCCGGCGTGACCACCGGCGGGGACCCTTCGCCGGCCTCTTCCCCGCTGAACAGGCTGGTGACCTTTGACTGGGCCTGGGTGACGGCCGGCTGGTCGGCGAGGTTGCGAGCGCCCTCGACGATCTGCTGGTAGCGTCCGCGTCCCGCGCGGGCACCCAGGACGTAGCCGACCGCCAGCCCGGCCGCAAACTTCAGCATCTTCATTGACGGTTCCTCCCTGACTGCTTCATTGCATAAATGCGTTCAGGCATTGCCGACGTGCGTTTCAGTGGGTTGCTCGCCGGGCGCGCCGCCAAACAAAGAAGTTGGCGGTTCGGAAACAGCCGATGGCGATTCGCAGGCCAGTGCCCCTTTTCCAGCTGGCGCAGGCTGTGCCACGTTGGTCGAAGGCCGAAAGGGTCGAAGGGTCGAAGGCAATAGCCACCCGGGGGTGCCGGATGGGTCAGGAAGTCGATGCTCGTAGCTTCACCGGCGAAGACCGGCAGCGATACCGGCTGAAGGTCCGCCGGTGTCTGGACGTGTTCGCGCAGATGCTGCGCGAGTCGCGATTCGACTTCGAGCGCCCGCACACCGGGCTCGAGATCGAACTGAACCTGGTCAACGACCGCGCCGAGCCGGCGATGAGCAACGCGGACGTGCTCAATGCGATCGCCGATCCGGACTACCAGACCGAGCTTGGCCAGTACAACATCGAGGTCAACGTCCGGCCGCGCCGGCTTAGCGATGGCGGGCTCACCGAGTTCGAGCGCGACGTCAGAGCCAGCCTCAACGCCGCCGAGGAGAAGGCGCGCACCACGGGCGCGCACATGGTGATGATCGGGATCCTGCCGACGCTGCGCCGTGAGCATCTCACCGTGGACTCGCTGTCGGCGAACCCGCGATACAAACTGCTGAACGAGACGATCTTCGCGGCGCGCGGCGAAGACCTCTACATCGCCATCGACGGGATCGAGCGGCTGGCGGTGACTGCGGACACGGTCGCGCCCGAGGCGGCCTGCACCAGCATCCAGTTCCATCTGCAGGTCAGTCCGGCCGAGTTCGCCGCGTACTGGAACGCGGCCCAGGCCATCGCCGGTGTGCAGGTCGCGCTTGGCGCGAACTCTCCGTTCCTGCTTGGCAAGGTGCTTTGGCAGGAGACCAGGATCCCGCTGTTCGAGCAGGCCACCGACACCCGGCCCGAGGAGATCAAGGCGCAAGGGGTCCGGCCTCGGGTCTGGTTCGGGGAGAGCTGGATCACCTCGGTGTTCGATCTGTTCGAGGAGAACGTCCGGTACTACCCCGCGTTGCTGCCGATCGTCGACGACGAGGACCCGGTCGAGGTGCTCAACCGTGGGGACATCCCGACGCTGAGCGAGCTGCGGCTGCACAACGGCACGATCTGGCGGTGGAACCGTCCGGTGTACGACGTGGTGCGGGGGCGGCCGCACCTACGGGTCGAGAACCGGGTGCTGCCGTCCGGGCCGACCGTGGCGGACATCCTGGCCAACGGCGCGTTCTATTTCGGCCTGGTGCGGGTGCTGGCGCAGATGGAGCGGCCGGTCTGGTCCCAGATGTCGTTCAGTGCGGCCGAGGAGAACTTCCACGCCGGCGCCAGGCAGGGCATCGACGCACAGCTGTACTGGCCCGGCATGGGCACCGTTCCGGTCGAGGAGCTCGTGCTGCGTCGGCTGCTGCCGCTGGCGTACCAGGGCCTCGACAGCTGGGGCGTGGACCCGGCCGAGCGGGACCGGCTGCTGGGCATCATCGAGCAGCGGTGCCTGACCGGGATGAACGGCGCCGCCTGGCAGCTGGCCGTGGTGCGGCACTTCGAGGACGAGAAGGGCATGGACAGGTTCGAGGCGCAGCGCGCCATGCTCGAGCGCTACATCACGCACATGCATACCAACGCGCCGGTGCACGAGTGGCCGATCCAGTGATTGAAGCGCCGCGTCAGTACCCGTTGACGATCAGATCCGCGTGAGCCGACGGTCGATCCATCCAGTGTCGTTCTCCCCGCGCGCATAGCTCTTTACGATCGGCGACCGTGTGGGTACACGGGGGTGCCGGGCCGGCGCGGCCGGCTGCGTTCTGGCGTAGCCGGGACGGCGAGATCATACTGGTCAGTAACTACGCTGTCGCGGCGGACTGTGGAGCTCGGATGACCGGTGACCAGGTGGGTGCGGCCGGTGACTGAGCTGACCAGGCGGCACCGGCAGCGGATGGCTGAGCCGACCAGGCGACGGCGCTGGCCGCGGATGGCTGAGCTGACCAGGCGACGGCGCTGGCAGCCGGCAGTGGATCGGCTGCAGAACCGGGTCGATCGGGTGCAGTATCGGGTCGCGCGTACGCTGCTCGGCCTGCCCGCCGGCTGGCAGGTCAGGCTGTGCGGCCAGGTCCCGGTGATCCGCGACGGGCTGACGCTGGACCCGCAGGTGCAGTTCCTGCTCGCGGTCCGCGCCCGGCTCCGGCTGACCCCGCTGGAGCGGCTGTCGCCCACCGCGGCCAGGTTGCGAACCCGGCGCGAAGCGGCGGCGGCGACCGGGTTGCCGATCCGGGTCGGCACGGTGACCGAGCTCACCGTCGACGGCGCAGTTGGCCCGCTGGCCGCGCGGCACTACGCTCCGATCCGGCCGGATCCCGGGCCGCACCCGCTGTTGCTGTTCCTGCATGGCGGCGGGTTCGTGATCGGCGACCTGGACACGCACGACCAAACCTGCCGGCTGCTGTGCCGGTACGGGGGCATGCACGTCCTCGCGGTGGACTACCGGCTGGCGCCCGAGCATCCGTTCCCGGCCGCGGCACTTGATGCCGAGGTGGCCCTGCGCTGGACCCTCGCGCATGTGACCGAGCTGGACGCCGATCCGGATCGAGTCGCCGTCGGCGGGGACAGTGCCGGCGCGAACCTGGCTGCGGTGATCTCGGCCCGGCTGGCGCACGAGGACGGCCCGAAGCCCGCGGCACAGCTGCTGATCTATCCGCCGGTCGATCGGTACGCCGACTATCCCTCGCTCCAGCTGTTCGCAGACGGGTTCTTCCTCACCCGCGCCGAGATCGACTGGTTCCAGCAGTGCTACGCCGCCGGCGCCGATCGCACCGACCCGCTGCTGTCCCCGCTAAACGCTCCGGACCTTTCCGGCCTGCCGCCGGCGATTGTGGTGACCGCCGGCTTCGATCCGCTCCGGGACGAAGGGGAGGCGTTCGCGGCCGCGCTGCGGGAGGCCGGGACCGAGGTGCTGTTCCGCCGGGAGGCGACGCTGATCCACGGGTTCGCCAACATGATCGACCTGAGCCAGGCGGCCAGGACTGCGATGATCACGGTCGCTGGGGAGCTGCGGGCGCTGCTCGAGCGGTAGCCGAGCCGGCTAGCGAAGCCCGCCCAGGTAGACCGGCGCCGGTCCGTCCTCGGCGGTCACCTGGCTGAACCGGATCCGGCGCGCGCCGTCCGCACTGACCAGCAGCGTCTGCCCGGCGTCGGCGAACCGCAGAGTCAGCCAGTCGTCGGCAACGTAGACGTCCGGCCCGGCGGGAGCCAGTCGCCACGATGGATTGAGCCCGATAGTGACGGCCGGACCAGCGTCGGTGTCCGGTTCGAAGACCGCGTACGCGTCCAGCTCCGGACAGAAGTACCGGCCGGCCGGCGGCGAGTCGGGACCGGACGGTGGGGGAGCGACCGGGGCTCGCTCGAACGTCCCGTAGTCGTCGTCCCCGATCGCTGGCCGGACGAGCAGCCGGTCGCCGTCGAGCCGATCCCGATCGAGCTGCAGCGTGATGCTGACCGCGGCGCTCTCGCCGTGCCAGCGCCCGTCCGCGGCCAGCGCAAACCTGGACCGCTCGCCACCGGCGCCGGGCTGCTCGAGCCGCCCGTCCGCGCCCGGCTCGAACCGGACGAACACGTCGAGCGCCGGGTCGTGCCAGCGACCGAGTAGCCCGGACCGGGCCGGCTCGGCGACCTCGGCCGGTACCCGGTCGGTGCGGTCTTCCTCGGTCGGCACGCCGAGCGCGAGCCGTGCTACCCAGCGGGCGACCAGCGCTGGGTAGATATCGATCCGGTTGGCGAGCACTGTCACTCCGAGCCCGGCGCCGGGGATGCACAGCAGGACCGAGCGGAATCCGGAGATCGCGCCGGTGTGGCCGTAGCCGGCCCGCCCGGCCTCGGTGGTGTGCGCGAGCCCGTTCGCGTAGTCCAGCGTGCGCCCGCCGGTTAGGACCGCCCGCGGCAGCAGGCCATCCCTGATGTCGGCGCCGAGGCCGTGCCCGGTCAGCAGAAACGCGTGCCAGGCTGCCAGCTCGCGTACCGAGGTGACGACGCCGCCGTCGCCGACCACCTCTTCGATCGGATCGGCGCGGCGGAACCGGCCGGGCGTCGATGGATCCGGCGCATAGCCGGTCGCGAGGTCCGGCACGAGCGCGCCCAGGTCGTCGCGGAAATGCGTGCGGGACATCCCGAGCGGGCCGAAGATGCGCTCCGCGGCGAACGCGGCGACCGACTTCCCGGTCAGCCGCCGGATCGCCACCGCGGCCAGCACATAGCCGGTGTTCGAGTACGAGTACGCGGAGCCCGGCGGGAAGTCGAGGTCCTGCTGGCCCTCGATCAGCCGCAACAGCCGATCCTCGGTGATGCCGGGCAGTGGCACGCCGGAGACCGCGCACAGCGTGTAGTACTCGCGCAGGCCACCGGTGTGGGTCAGGCACTGCCGCAGCGTGACCGGCTCGCCCAGCGCCAGTTCGGGGACGTAGCGGCGAACGTCGTCGCCGAGGTCGAGCAGTCCCTCGCGCCGAAGTAGCAACAGGCAGGCTGCGGTGACCTGCTTGCTCGCCGAGGCGATGTCGAACAGCGTGTCGGGGGTCACCGGAACCCCGTGCTCGACCACCGCGAGTCCGGCGTATGCCTGTTCGGTCAGTTCGCCCTCTCGGTAGACGCCGACCGCGACCCCGGGCTCACCGGCGCGGACTCGCGCGGCGAGCAACTCCTGGATCTGAACCGCCAGATCGGTCATCCGCGAATCCACTCCGAGCTCTCCGTTACCTCGTCCAGCGCGGCCGGGATCGGGTCAACGCCGATGCCGGGTGCATCCGGCACGGCGAGGTGACCGTTATCCAGCACGAACGGCTCGGTGATGTCGGTACGGAAGTACCGGGCCGAAGCGGAAGTGTCCCCGGGCAACGTGAAGTTAGGCAGCGCGGCCAGCGCCAGGTTCGGCGCCCGGCCCAGCCCGGTTTCCAGCATCCCGCCGCACCAGACCGGTATCCCGTGTGCCGCGCATACGTCGTGGATCCGGCGAGCCTCCAGGTAGCCGCCCACCCGGCCGGGCTTGATGTTCACGATCGAGCATGCCCGCAGCGCGATCGCATCCGCCGCCGCCCGGGCCGAGGTGATCGACTCGTCCAGGCAGATCGGTGTGGACACGGCGGCGGCCAGCTGAGCGTGGCCCGGCACGTCTTCCTCGTCGAGCGGCTGCTCGATCAGGAGCAGGTCGAACGCGTCGAGCCGAGCCAGGTGGCGGGCGTCCCGGCGGGTGTAGGCCGCGTTCGCGTCTACCTGGAGCGGGATGTCGCCGAACTGGTCGCGGACTGCGCGCACCGGCTCGACGTCCCAGCCCGGCTCGATCTTGAGCTTGATCCGCAGGTAGCCCTGGTCGAGGTAACCGGCGACCGCGTCGACCAGCGCCGGGACGGAGTCCATGATGCCGACCGACACCCCGCTGGGCACCCGGTCGGTGACCGCGCCAAGGTATTGGCCGAACGAGGTACCCGATCCACGTAGCTGCGCGTCCAGCACCGCCGTCTCCAGCGCCGCCTTGGCCATCCGGTGGCCCCTGAACATGGCCAGCGCAGGCGCGACGTCGGTGGCCTCCAGCCGTGGCCGCGCAAGCAATGCCGGCACCAGGAACCGGCGCAGCACGTCCGCGCAGCCGTCGGCGTACTCGGCCGAGTATCGGGGCTCGGCTGCCGCCACGCACTCGCCCCAGCCCTGCTGATCCGGCGTCTCCACTCGGACCAGCAGCACGTCCCTGACCGACTCGGTCCCGAATGAGGTGCGAAACGGTGCCACCAGCGGCATCGCGATCCGCCGCAGCTCCACCCCGGCTAGCTTCACGTCCCGACCTCCTCGCGATCCAGCACGTACCAACCGTCGCGATGGAAACCCGCGATCCGGCCACCGCCGTCCAGGTGCTCGCCCAGCAGCCGGCGGGTCGCGGCCCGCCAGGCTCGGCCGGCGGCCGGATCGGCGGCCCGGACCGCGGCGATGTCCGCCGGCACCCGGACCAGCCGCACCGGACCGGGCCCGCCTGCCGGGGGCTGCTGCGGCGATGGCGGCTGCGGCGGCTGCTGCGCCTCCTGCGGCCGGCCGTCCTGGCCGGCATCCAAGGCGACCGATGCCCCGCGCCCGTGCAGCGCGTCGAGGTCGACTTCGGCCGGCGCGCCGGCGCAGGCCCGCGCGACCCGCGGGTCGGCCAGCGGCCAGCTCACCAGCAGCCGGTCGCTGTGCTCGTCGCCGGCGTTGAGCTGGTCGGCCATCACCCCGTAGAAGTCCGGCAGGTACTGCATTGCTATGGCGCCCAGCTTGGCCAGGTTGATGAACGCGTTGCGGCGGACCAGCGGGTCGAACGTCCAGGTGATCTCGGCCAGCCCGGCTCGGAGCGCCCAGGCCCGCTGATGCAGCTTGAGCGCGTGACCGACTTGGCGGCCGCGCGCCGCCGCTTCGACCCCGCACAAATGCGAATGCAGCGAGTGATCCCGGCCGAGGAAACCGACGCACACCCCGATCAGGCGTCCCGGCCCGGTGCTCGCGGGATCGGCCTGCCAGGCGCCGCTGAGGTAGCCGCCGGCGTGCCCAATGGCCCGGCCCAGCTCGGCCGTGATCGGCGGGCTGTCCACGGCCGAGCCCCAGATCTCGGCCGCCAGGCGTTGCGCCTGCCGCA
>DATAFN010000258.1:0-3402 GCA_036257435.1 Actinomycetes bacterium | reverse complement strand
GTACCAGCCATTCCCGACGACCCGGTGTTGACTCCGACCGAGGCGCTGTCGCAAGCGCAACAGCTACTCGACGATGACCGCGCGTTCCAGGCCCATGAGGTGCTCGAGGTGGCATGGAAGGCGGCCCCGGACTCCGAGCGTGATCTGTGGCGGGGGCTGGCCCAGCTAGCGGTCGGCCTCACCCATGCCCAGCGGGGAAATCTGGTCGGCGCGGCCAGGCTGCTGCGGCGTGGCGCGGATCGGATCGAGCCGTGGGAAACGCGACCGCCGCACCAGATAGACGTCGCCGGCCTGATCACCTGGGCCGCGTCGACCGCCGATCAACTGGAAGCGAGCCAGTCCGACCAGCTGCGAGCGCCCCGGCTTACGCGCACGGACCGGTAGAAACCGCGGTTGTCGAGGACGCCCCGGTCTGCGCATCTCCGGCCGCTTCGTCGGCGGTGACCGCGTAGCCGGTGTTCGGATCGTCGAGCGACTTGGCGAAGATGATCCCGTAGACGTCGCCGTCCGGGGATAGCAGCGGCCCGCCGGAGTTGCCCGGCTCGACCTGGGCGTACAGCGAGTACACCTCACGGGTGACCCGCCCGCGGTCATAGATGTTCGGACCCTGGGCCCGCAGCTCGTCCCTGATCCGGGCCGCTCTGGCCACGAACGGGCCGTTGTTCGGATACCCGGCGACCACCGCGTCGGCACGCGAGTCGGCCGTACCGTCGAAGTCGAGCGCCCGCAGCGGCAGCCCCGGCACGTACAGCACGGCGATATCCCGGCGCGAGTCGAACAGCACCACCCTGCCGCTGAACCGCCGGTCACTGCCCTCGACGAGGACCTGTGGATCCCGGACCCCGGCAACCACGTGCGCGTTGGTCATGACGCGCTCCGGAGTGTAGACGAACCCCGATCCCTCGATCTCTCGCGAGCAGGACAGCGCAGTCCCGACGATCTTGACGATGCTCGGCCGGGCACGGCGCACCGCCGTACTATTCGCCACTGCCGGGTCGGGTGGCTCCACCGGCAGGATCCGCTCGGGCGTGAACGGGCCGAACACGCTGGGAAAGCCGTTCGCGTCGAGCACCTTGGCGAACGAGTGGTAGAGCGCATCGGCGCTGCGCGGCATGACCTCGTCGACGCCGCGCAGGATCGAGGAGTCGCGGAACAGCCGGGCCAGACTTGGCATCGACGAAGTAGCCACCGCCGAGCCGATGAACCACGCGACCAGCAACATCGACACCACGGACAAGAACGCGCCGCCGGCAGAGTCGATCACCTGTGCCGACTCCCAGGTCACTCGGGAGCGCACCCAGCCGCCAAGCAGCCCGGCCAGCAGTTGCCCGACGCTCGCCAGCGCGAGCACCAGGCCGATCGCGACCAGCGCGGTCCCGGTCTGGGCGTCCGCGTCGCCGAGCAGCCGTGGCACCAGGTTCAGACCGAGCAGCCCGCCGCCGAGGAACCCGAGGAAGGACAGCAGCCCGGCCACGAAGCCCTGGCGATATCCGGTGACGCCGAACGCGATCGCGGCCGCGATCAGTAGCAGGTCGAGCAGGTTCATCCGACCGTCTCCGGCAGGTCCTCCACCCGGTCGGGGTCCCAGGGGCGCTCCCAGCCGACCAGCCGGAACAGCCGATCGATCAGACCGGCCGTGAATCCCCAGACCCGCAGGCCCCGCACGCTGAACGCGGGGCCGACGTAGCCGCTGGGGTGACGTACCCGGAACCGGTTCGCCGGGTCGAGCAGCTCCGAGATCGGAACCCGGTGCACGGAGGCCACCTCGGCCGGATCCATGGCCGATACCGGCGACGGCCGGCGCCACCAACCGAGCACCGGGGTCACCACATAGCCGCTCGGCGGCAGCCAGAGTGAGGGCAGCGTCGCGAACACCTCGACACCCGCCGGGTCAAGCCCGGTTTCCTCCCAGGCCTCCCGCAACGCCGCATCCTCCGGCCCGCCGTCCTCCGGGTCGAGCGAGCCACCGGGAAACGCCGGCTGGCCGGCATGGCTGCGCATGTTGTGCGACCGCTCAATGATCAGTAGGTCGGGCCCGTCCGGTCCCTCGCCGAACAGCAGCAGCACGGCCGACGGGCGACCACCATCGTCCGGCGGGAGGAAGCGGCTTAGCTCCTCGGGTTCGATCCGGCTGGCCAGCTCGGCCATCGGTCGCAGCCAGTCTGGCAGCGAGGCGACCGACCGGTTGAACTCCGCCGCCGTCACTGCGCCAGCCTCAGGTAGTGCCGGACCGGCGTGCCCAGACATGCCGCCGTCACTGCGCCAGCCTCAGGTAATGCCGGACCAGCGTGCCCAGACATGCCGCCGTCACTGCGACACCCCGAGGTGCTGGCTGATGAGGCCGGCCAGCTCGGCGTCGCTGTCGATCCCGCCAAACTCGGTGTGCACCAGCCGGCCGTCGCCGGATACGAAGAACGTCACCGGCGGACCAGGGATCGGCAGTCTGGTGCGTACCACGCCGTCATGGTCGTACAACGAAGGAAAGTTGACCCCGATCTCCCTGCCCCAGCCCAGCGCGGCCACCCGATCGTCGAGGATGTCGATGCCGAGCACGTCGACCCGGCCGGCGTACGCCTCGACCGCCCGGACAAAGCGCGGCATCTCGTCTGCACACGGCGTGCACCAGCTTGCCCATGCGTTGATCACTACGGGCCGACCGGCTACGGCCGGCAGCCCGGACAGCGTGACCGGCGGCCCGGCACCCAGGCAGTCGAGGGTGATCGCCGGCAGCCGATCGGCGGCGCCCGTCGCGCCCGCAGCGCTCGCATCGACCTGCGGGCACTCCGGCAAGCTGGCTGCGGCGATCGCGCGTTGCTCGGCCGCGCTATCGACGGGCCCATCGGCCCCGGCCGACGGTGCGCTCGCCCGGCCGGAGCCAGCACTCGCGCATCCGGCCACAGCCACAATCACCACGCCGAGCAGGGCGAGCCTAGGACTCACGCCTCGTCCACCGCTGGTGTCAGCTTGACAAGCTTGCTCGCCGTCTTCAGATCGGTCGGACCTAGGCCGTACGAGGGACACAGCGCCGCAATCGGGCAGGCGCCGCACGCCGGCCGGCGGGAATGGCAGATCCGCCGGCCGTGCCAGATCAACCGGTGCGACAGCATCGTCCACTCGGACTTTGCAATCAGCGACCCGACCTCCTGCTCGACCTTCACCGGGTCGTCCGACCGGGTCCAGCCGAACCGGCGGGCCAGCCGGCCGAAGTGGGTGTCCACCGTGATCCCGGGCACCCCGAACGCGTTCCCGAGCACGACGTTCGCGGTCTTCCGGCCGACCCCCGGCAGCGTGACCAGGTCCTTGAGCCGGTTAGGCACCTCGCCGCCGAACCGATCGCACAGCGCCTGGCCGAGCTTGATCAATGATGTGGTCTTGGCTCGATAGAACCCGGTCGACTGAATG